>JAKSJE010000021.1 GCA_024398405.1 Bacteroidaceae bacterium | reverse complement strand
TCACCCATGTTTGATAAATTTTTATTATTCGGTGAATTTATAGAACCCACCTTAATAATGGAGACATGATTACTCCCAAAAGATTTGGTATGTATTTATGAGATATATTCGCGTTGTCCAGAAAGAGTATAGCGTGCTATATGACTGATGGAGGGCAGCAAGATGCAGGAACAAAGCCAAAAGCGCGGAAAAGAACCATGCCACCCACTTTTGTGAAATTATTGGTTCCATAAGATCTCGTGTGGGTAATGGTTCATAGTGCGATAAGAAATGGTTCATAGTGCGATAAGGAATGGTTAGTGATGTCTGTGCGTTTGAATGACTGGGCCATCGTCATGCGAACGCAAAGTTATCACAACCGCACGAAACTGCCCACGACATCGGATGACATTATGCTTTTGTTACTAACAACTATATACCACTTGTTACTAACAGCCATACCCCACCTGTTACTAACAGCCATACCCCACCTGTTACTAACAACTATATACCACCTGTTACTAACAAGTGGGATGTCTCTTGCGCTCGCGTTGATAAAGTCATGCGGTCGCGTTGATAAAGTCATGCGGTCGCGGCACTGATGTAGTCCGTTGTGTCCTGCCGTGTAGTCTGCTCGGACCTGTCAACAGACAAGCTGAGTAATGAAATTTGGCAAACGTAGTGCGACAAGGTGACAAGACGTAAGGCAAAGTCTTGGTCCAAGCCATGGCTGGCACATAGGTATGGAATCTCTTGTAAACAGAGAGGAATGCTGATGTTTGCGATGACATCGTTGGCTGTGCCTTTTTTGCTTTACCTACCCATGCCAACACACTGTCTGGTAGAACCAATTTATAATGTGTTTTGTGAATTCATGGAACCCACCATATTTGTCATCCACACTTTTTTCACGAAAAAAAGCGGTAAAAGTTTGGTCAAGTCAAAAAAGTTGAGTATTTTTGCAATTGAAACTATAAAAGCGAATTGATATGACAAAGAGAATACTCATTATATTAGTGACGGTGATGTCAATCATGGCTCCTACCCATGTGTATGCACAGGATGTCAAGACTGAGCCTCAGCACAATGTGGAGCAAGACCTGAACGCAGTCACTATCACGGCCAATGAGTCAACTGTCCAGATAAAGAACGCGTCACAGCAGACACTTGAGATTTACAACCTGACAGGTGTCAAGATTGCCTCTGTGAGGATAGACAGCGACAGCAAGACATTGACGTTCAACGACCTGCCAAAAGGCTGTTACATCCTCAGAATAGGGAAGACAGTGCGGAAGGTATATCTGAGATAATGAATCAAACGCATGTTCGGATAAGTCCTTGTTGAGGTGTTCATTATTGAAGACCAGACAAGGACTCTTTGATTGACGATGGTGAAGCCCAAAAACGACGAGGAGATAATAGAGCGGATGAAGGACCCCGCGAAGAGGGAGAAAGCATTCGAGATGATCGTCAACCAGTACAGTGAGAGTTTGTACTGGACCATCAGGCGTATCGTGACCTACCATGACGATGCCGACGATGTCTTGCAGAACACGTTCATCAAGGCATGGACAAGCATCAGCAGTTTCAGAGGGGAATCCAAGTTATCGACATGGCTCAACAAGATAGCATACCGTGAAAGCCTGACATTCCTTGAGAAACAAAGACAGTCAATCTCACTCGACGACACGGAAGGCGGTATAGCGAACACGCTTGAAGGCGACCCTTACTTCGATGGAGACGAGACGCAGAAAATGCTCGAGGAAGCTCTGAACACACTCCCCGCGAAACAAAAGGCCGTCTTCACGATGAAGTATTTCGAGGAGAAGAAATATGAGGAGATAGCCGAAATAACCGGGACTTCGGTAGGAGCCCTCAAGGCATCGTTCCATATCGCCGTGGAAAAAATCACCAACTTTTTCAATTCCCGTGATTAAACCATATCATCAATCACACGTCATAAAAGTAAAAGATATAACAATTTAGGATTATGAATACAGAAAGAGACATAGAGGCGCTTTGTGGCAAAGGCCGGCCGTTCACGGTTCCAGAAGGCTACTTCGAGAGCCTCACCGAGCGTGTCATGAGCAACCTTCCTGAGACGGGCAAGGTCGTAGCTCTTCCCGCGAAGACACACATACACTGGCTCCAGTGGACCTCCGTGGCAGCAGCATGCGTCGCCGCTTTCGTACTAATCACGCAATACATGCCAGTAAGCACAGCGAGCGAGATGCAGGCAGATGTCAAAGTCGTATATGACGAGCAATACCAAGAGGACATGATGGAGTATGCCATGGTTGACGCGAACGACGTTTACGCATACCTATCAGGAGAGTACTAAGCCACGTCGTCGTGGAATGCGGGTGTACGGGGAGATAGGTACTACGGTTATTAACCAACGAAAGAAATTATGAGACAACTTGTTTTTATATTGACATTGGTCTTCACTTGCACAGCGGCCAGGGCACAATGGCCGAACGGCATGACGAACAACGTGAAGCAGCAACAGCAGTTCTCACCTGAGGCCTTCAGGAAGAACATGGAGGACTACATCAAGTCTCATGCCAATCTCACAGACGCCGAGGCTGATAGGTTCTTCCCTATGTTGGCCGAGATGCAGAGTAAGCAGAGAGACAACTCCCATCTCATCAGCGAGCAGATGCGAAAAGGCCATAACGCGAAAAGCGAGGAGGAGTATGGACGTATTCTGTCATACATCATAAAACTGGAAAAGCAGAACGACGAGCTCACCGAGAAATACTACAGGAAGTTCAAGACCGTGCTTTCCTGGGAGAAGATCTTCAAGGTCCGTGTCGCGTTGCAACGTTACAACATGATCGCGCTCAGTCAGTTCTCACCAGGTCACATGCCAGGTGGCAAGACTTGGCAATGGCCGGGGAATCACCAGCGCCAGTGGTCAGGTGACAAGGATAAGAAGAGGGACAATTGACAGATATGAGGAAAGATGACAACAACCTGACAGATGAACAGATAAGAGGGGATTTGAGGTATCTGCAGCTTCTGGCTCAAAGTTATCCTACGATTACGGAAGCAAGCACAGAGATTATCAATCTGGAAGCCATCTTAAACCTGCCCAAACCAACCGAACACTTCATATCAGACCCCCACGGAGAGAGTGACGCATTCAATCATGTTCTGAAAAACGCGTCAGGTTACATAAAACGGAAAATAAAAGAGGTCCTCGGCGACTCCATCACAAAGACGGAACGCAAGGATCTCTGTACGCTTATATACTACCCCGAACAGAAACTACGCATTGTCAGAACCCAGTTGAACGGCAAGAGGCTTGACGAATTCTACACAAAGACTCTGGTGAGACTGGTCCAGGTCTGTCGTGTCACGTCGGAGAAATACACACGCTCGAAAATCCGCAAAGCCTTGCCTAAGCATTTCGAATATGTCATTGAGGAACTTCTCCACGAGTCCGAAGAGGGCAACAAACAAGCGTACTACCAGAAGATTGTCGAGAGCATCATCGAGACCGGACAGGCCGAGGCATTCATCATCGCCATCAGCAAAGTGATACAGAGACTCGCCATAGACCACCTTCACATCCTCGGTGACATATACGACCGTGGCAACGGAGCACATCTCATAGTCGATACATTATGCGACTTCCACAACTTCGATATAGTATGGGGCAACCATGACGTGGAATGGCTCGGAGCCGCCGCCGGCAACAAGGCGTGCATCTGCAACGTGCTGCGCATAGCACTACGCTACGGCAATCTTGTCACGTTAGAGGATGGCTACGGCATCAACCTCCTTCCCCTGGCCACGTTCGCTATGGAGACATACCGTGACGACCCTTGCGAGCAGTTCCAGATTGTCAAGGTGAACGACGCCGGCCAGAACAGCCACGAGACGAAGATGGAGCGCCTGATAGCCCAGATGCACAAAGCGATCTGCATCATCCAGTTCAAGGCAGAGGCAGAGATCATCGACCGCAGGCCCGAGTTCGGGATGGAAGACAGGAAGCTGCTTCACCATATCGATTTCAGGACGGGGCAGATCACAATAGGGAAAAAGAGATACAGAATGGCTGACACCGACTTCCCGACCGTCAATCCGACGAACCCGTATAAGCTCACGGCAGAAGAGGAAGAGGTGATGGAATGCCTTCGGCACTCTTTCTGCACGAGTGAGGAACTGAAACGCCATATCCAGTGCCTCATGTCGCATGGAAGCATGTACAACATCTCCAACGGCAATCTGCTGTTCCACGCCTCCATCCCGCTCAACGAAGACGGGACCATGAAGGAAGTGACCATATGTGGCGAGAAGTATTCCGGCATCACCCTCATGAGGAAAACCGACGAGATCATTCACGGGGCTTTCCGCAACGACCTCGACCCGGAGACCAGGCTATTCGACATAGACTACCTTTGGTATCTATGGTGCGGAAAGGACTCCCCGCTTTATGACAAAGACAAGATGACCACCTTCGAACGTTACTTCGTCAAGGACAAGTCCGCTCACACAGAAGTCAAAGGCTATTACTACCAATACAGTGATGACGAGAAAGTGATGAACAGCATCCTCGACGGATTCGGTGTGAGAGGTAAGAACCGCCACATCATAAACGGTCATGTGCCCGTGAGAATCATCAAAGGCGAAAAGCCCGTGAAGGCGAACGGCAGGCATCTGGTCATCGACGGAGGTTTCTCACAAGCATATCAGCCCAAGACAGGAATAGCCGGCTATACACTTGTGTTCCATTCAAGAGGCCTGGACCTCGTGCAGCACCAGCCGTTCTTGTCAGCAGAAGAAGCCATACGGAAAGGTGAAGACATAAAGAGCAGCACACAGATCATCGAGATGTCGGATGCTCGCATCTACGTCAAAGACACAGACAAAGGACGGCAGCTGAAGAGCAACGTGGACAACCTGCGCAAGTTGCTCCATGCCTACCGTCATGGTCTTATCAAACAAAACACCAACTAAGCAGATGGGAAAAGAAAAGAGTTCCGCAAGCAGGAACATAAAGATAAAGAACAAACGGGCATCGTTTGAATACGAGTTCATTGACCAATACACGGCAGGCATCGTCCTCACTGGTACCGAAATCAAATCCATCAGAGCCGGGAAGGCCAGTCTGGTGGACACCTACTGCTATTTCATCAATAAGGAGCTATGGGTGAAGAACATGTATGTCGCGCATTATCTCCAGGGTTCGTTCGCCAACCACATAGAAAGGCGCGAGCGTAAATTGCTCCTCAACCGCAAGGAACTGCGTTCATTAGAGTCCGAGTGCAAGAACCCCGGCTTCACTATCGTCCCCACCCTGCTCTTCATCGACGATAACGGCAGAGCCAAGCTTCAGATAGTGCTTGCGCGAGGAAAGAAACAATATGATAAGCGGCAGTCCCTCAAAGCCAAGGAAGACCGCCGCGAAATAGACAGGATGTTCAGGAAATGACACCTCAGCACCTTCTCATCTCATCGAGAAGGTGTTTTTGCCTTTCGGTGAGACTGGTCGGGAGAACCACGTTGTAGGTGATTATCAAATCGCCAGCCTGACCGTTCAGTCCTATGTTTCCCCTACCCTTCAGACGCACCTTGGTGCCTGGCTGAGTCCCCGGCTTCACCTTCAGCCTCAGTTTGCTGCCACCTGCCTGGATTATCAGTTCGCCACCGAGAACAGCCTGATACATATCAATATCGACATTAGCCTGTACGTCAGAAGAGGGCTGTCCGGTCCGTCTTCGTCCACCAAAGACCGACTCGAAGCCACCACCCATACCAGGACGACGCTGTCCTCCGCCAAAAAGCTGAGAGAAGAAGTCGCTGAAACTACCACCGTTCATATCGAAGTCGAAACCCTCGAATGGATTTCCGCCGAAGCCCTGGCCACCGTCTGAACCTCCGAAACCCTGGCCAACCTTGTTCCACTGCTCTCCATACTTGTCATACTTAGCCCTTTTGTCTGGATCATTCAGCACATCGTATGCTTCGTTCAGCATCTGGAACTTGGCTTTTGCCTTGGGGTCATCAGGATGCAAATCAGGATGGAACTGTTTTGAGCGCTTCCTGTATGCGGCTTTTATCTCACTCTGCGGAACGTCTTTCGACACGCCCAGTATTTTGTAATAGTCTATGAAATTCGCCATACTCGTTGTTTTATTCTTCCGTCACAACAAAATCAGTACCATTTGACAGCGAAGTCGGCCAGAGACAGCCACAAGTCAAAAAAACTCTGGCATAGATTGCATTTGTGGCGTTTTTTTCATAACTTTGCCGAAAATACATAAGCAGATGGATAATATAAGGAAATTAAGAATAATATTCACCTCTGACATCCACGGGAATTACTTTCCATACGACTTCCGTCATGAGCGCTGGGGCAAGGGCAGCCTGCAAAGGGTCCACGCCTTCGTGGCTCAGCAGGTCAAGCGACATGCCGGCGGGTGCCTCCTCATCGACGGGGGCGACATGCTGCAAGGAGAGCCCACCTCCTATTATTTCAACTACGTCGCGAAGAACAAACGCCATAAAGTGGCTGACATGTGCAACTTCATCGGCTATGATGTCAGTGTGATAGGCAACCACGACATAGAGTCAGGGCACAAGATCTACGATGGTTTCGTCAGGGACTGCAACTTCCCTATACTTGGAGCGAATGCCGTCTATGAGGATTCCGGACTTCCCTATTTCGAGCCCTACACCATCTTCAAGCGCAGCGGCATCAAGATTGCCATCATCGGCATGATTACGCCAGCCATCCCACACTGGATTCCCAAGAGAGCATGGAGCGGCATCCGGTTCGAGGACATAAAAGAGTCGTCCGCCAAATGGATCAAACACGTCAAGGAGACTCATAACCCGGACTATATCATCGGGCTTTTCCATTCCGGCATGGACGAGGGCATCGTCACGCCCGAATACCACGAGAACGCCACGCGCGAGACGGTATCCTCAGTTGACGGGTTCGACCTCATTCTTTACGGCCATGACCACACAAGCAACATGGAAGAGATTGAGTGTCCTTCCGGCAAGAGCGTCCTCTGCGTCAACCCCGGAAGCTACGCACAGTGCGTGGCTGAGATACAAGTCAAGTTCTACATAGACAGTCTCGGAAGGGTCAAGAGCTACGACCATGTCTGCAACCTGTGTTTCATCGGCACAATGAACAACCTACATGCCAAGGAGTTCCAGAAGCATTTCCACGATGATTTCGAGGCTGTCCAGAGATATGCCACCGAAAGGATTGGCACCGTCACGGAGGAGCTCAACATATCCGAAGCCTATTTCGGCTCATCGTCATACATCGACCTGATACAGCAGTTGCAGCTCAGGGTGTCAAAAGCCGACATATCCATGGCTGCGCCGCTGTTCTTCAACGCCACCATCAACTCCGGTGACTTCAAGATAAGCGACCTCTTCAACCTCTACAGGTTCGAGGATCGCCTATACACGCTCCGTCTGTCAGGCCGTGAGCTCAAATCCTATCTCGAGTTCAGCTATTCGAACTGGATCAACCAGATGAGCACGCCAGACGACCAGCTGTTGCAGATTTGCCCGATGAAGAAGAACCCGAACCGCATGGGATTCAAGAACTACCTCTTCAACTTCGACTCGGCAGCGGGAATCATCTATGAAGTCGATGTGCGTAAGCCCGATGGCGAGCGAATCACCATCAAGTCGATGGCAGACGGCAGTCCGTTCGACCCCGACCGTATGTACAAAGTCGCCATGACCGCCTATCGCTCTAACGGCGGCGGTGAACTCCTGACCAAGGGAGTGGGCCTGACCAAGGATGAGATAGAGAGACGTATCATCACGTTCACAGAGCAGGACATACGGTACTACCTGATGGAGTATTTCCGTGAGCAGGGCGTCATCATCCCGAAGGCCATGAATCATTGGAAGTTCATCCCCGAGGACTGGGTAGCCAAAGCCAAGGAGCGCGAGATGGCTTTGCTGTTCGGCGACAGGACACCGCTCAAAGACGAGTCACTGATGGAGGAGCGAAAATAGTCATGATGATGCTCACGATACTCGGTCCCACGGCCTGCGGGAAAACCACCTTCGCGGCGCATCTCGCGAAAGAACTCCACGGCGAGATCATCAGCGCCGACAGCCGTCAGGTTTACCGCCACATGGACATAGGCACCGGCAAGGACCTAACCGACTACACCATCGACGGCCAGACGATACCCTATCACCTCATCGACATAGCGGAAGCAGGCGAAAGGTATAATGTCTATCGATTCCAGCACGACTTCCACATCGCCTATAACGACATCCTGTCACGAGGGCGCTACCCTATCCTTTGCGGAGGGACCGGACTCTACATCGAGAGCATACTCCGTAACTACGAATTCGACGGCAGGGAGATGCCCCGGGTCGATAGCGTCATCGTCGGACTCATGATTGACCGCGACCTACGCCGCGCGCGCATCTCGCAACGGCTACGACAACGACTCAGCGAGGGCATGGTCGATGAAGTGCGACGACTGCTCGACCGAGGAGTGCCTTCCGAACGGCTCATCCGATACGGGCTGGAGTACAAATACGTGACATTGTTCCTGCTCGGACAACTGGGATATGAGGAGATGGTCTCTCTCCTTGAAATAGCAATCCATCAGTTCGCCAAACGCCAGATGACATGGTTCAGGGGAATGGAAGAACGGCGTGGAATAAAAATAAATTGGATAAATATTGAAAAAACTATCCCGGAACGGATAGAAATGGTGAAGAATTTATTAACTTTGCATCATTAATCACATTATAGGGGTGTTCTTTTGATTCCCCGCAAGAAAAAAAATTAACAAACCATGGGTGTTATTGCGTTTTTGATGCTTTCGGCTTTTGCTTTGCGTCTTGCTGTCCTTCACTCAGCCATGATGCCCGCATCGCTCATGCGCGTGAGCGACATCAACCGTTTTAGGGCTGAGGACCACTGCTCAGTACAGCGATCTGACGAAGCAAACTCCCGGAACCATCCGAGAACCAATAAACAGTACACACCCTCAATACCTGTTTTTCATGAACAAGATTAATTTCAATGCAGGTCCGTCAATACTTCCTCGTGAGGTGATTGAGGCAACAGCGGCAGCATGTCTTGACTTCAATGGCTCAGGACTTTCACTTATGGAGATCAGCCACAGGGCGAAGGATTTCCAACCAGTAGTTGACGAAGCAGTAGCGCTTTTCAAGGAACTCCTCCAGATTCCCGATGGCTATTCGGTGCTGTTCCTCGGTGGTGGCGCAAGCCTTCAGTTCTGCATGGTGCCTTTCAACTTCCTTGAGAAAAAGGCCGCATACCTCAATACAGGTGTCTGGGCGAAGAAAGCAATCAAAGAAGCCAAGAATTTCGGCGAGGTGGTGGAAGTGGCGTCAAGTGCGGAATCGACTTACTCATACATTCCAAAGGGTTTCGATATTCCAACAGACGCGGAATACCTGCATATCACCACCAACAACACCATCTATGGTACCGAGATACGCAAGGAGCTCGACTCACCAATACCCCTGATAGCCGACATGAGTTCCGACATCTTCTCACGTCCGGTTGACGTAAGCAAGTACGACTGCATCTATGGTGGTGCCCAGAAGAACCTCTCCATGGCAGGAGTGACATTCGTGATAGTCAGGAACGACGCCCTCGGACGAGTCACGCGCACCATCCCGACCATGCTTGACTACCGCACGCACGTTGACGGCGGAAGCATGTTCAACACCCCTCCAGTGGTACCTATCTATTGCGCTCTCCAGAACCTGAGATGGATCAAGAGCATGGGCGGCCTCGAAGCGATGGACAAGCGCGCCAACGAACGTGCGGAGATGCTCTATGCCGAAATCGACCGCAACAAACTCTTCCGCGGGACAGTCAGCGCCGAGGACCGTTCAGTCATGAATATCTGCTTCGTGATGAACGACGAGTACAAGGACCTCGAGAAGGACTTCCTCGACTATGCCGTAGGCCACGGAATGGTCGGAATCAAAGGACACCGCAGTGTCGGAGGCTTCCGCGCCAGCTGCTACAACGCCATGTCCGTCGAAGGTGTCAAGGCACTCATAGACTGCATGCAGGAATACGAGAGAAACCATTGACTTACACTCACACACAGATAAAAATCACAACAGACAACACACAACAGATAACACACAGCAATTATGAAAGTACTTATCGCCACCGAAAAGCCATTCGCACAAGCCGCGGTTGATGGCATTCGCAAGGAGACAGAAGCAGCGGGGTATGAGCTCGCGCTGCTCGAGAAATACACGGAGAAGGAGCAGCTCCTCGCTGCCGTAGCCGACGCCGACGCACTCATCATCCGTTCCGACAAAATTGACGGCGAGGTGCTCGACGCGGCAAAGAACCTGAAGATCGTCGTCCGCGCCGGAGCCGGATACGATAACGTTGACCTCGACGCGGCTACCGCTCACAACGTCGTCGTGATGAACACCCCAGGCCAGAACTCAAACGCCGTCGCCGAACTCGTGTTCGGACTCCTCGTCTTCGCCATCCGCAATTTCTTCAACGGCAAAGCAGGCAGTGAGCTCCTGGGCAAGAAACTGGGTATCCTTGCCTTCGGCAACGTGGGCCGCAACGTGGCGCGCATCGCCAAAGGGTTCGGAATGGAGTGCTATGCCTACGACGCCTACTGCCCATCCGAAGCCATCGAGGCCGCCGGTGTTCATGCCGTCACATCACAGGCGGAACTGTTCCGTAACTGCGACGTGGTCAGCCTGCATATCCCAGCGACTCCGGAGACGAGGAAGAGCATCAACCGCGAGATGGTGTCCATGATGAAGAAGAACGCGATACTCGTCAACACAGCCCGCAAGGAAGTCATCAACGAGGAAGAGCTGATAGAACTCATGAACGAGCGGCTTGACCTCAAATACGTCACCGACATCATGCCTGACGCTGACTGCAAGTTCAAGGAATTCGACGGCAGGTATTTCTCCACACCGAAGAAGATGGGAGCCCAGACGGCCGAAGCCAACATCAACGCCGGCATAGCGGCAGCACAGCAGATTGTAGGCTTCCTGCGCGACGGAATAACAAAATATCAAGTAAACAAATAACCATTATCATGTCTCGGCGGGCAGCGACTCGCCGTTTTTTTTATGGCTACAGTAAAACCATTCAAAGGCATACGCCCACCAAAGGACCTTGTGGAGTTCGTCGAGAGCCGTCCATACGACGTGCTTGAGTCCGACGAGGCTCGTGCGGAGGCAGGGGACAACGAGATGTCGCTCTACCACATCATCAAACCGGAGATTAATTTCCCGGAGGGGACCAGCGAGTACGACCCGCGCGTCTATACAAGCGCTGCCGAGCACTTCCGCATGTTCCAGGACAAAGGCTGGCTGGTACAGGACGAGGAGGAGCATTATTACATCTATGCCCAGACCATGAACGGCAAGACACAGTACGGACTGGTGGTCGGAGCCTACGTGGACGACTACCTCAACGGCACAATCAAGAAACACGAGCTCACACGCGCCGACAAGGAGGAGGACCGCATGAAGCATGTACGCGTCAACAACGCCAACATCGAGCCGGTGTTCTTCGCCTATCCCGACGACGAGGTCCTCAACGCCCTCATCGCGCGCCACACAGCCACCGTTCCCGAATACGACTTCACAGCGCCGGTTGATGGCTTCGGCCATAAGTTCTGGGTCATCTCCGACCAGACCGACATCGAGACCATCACCGCACGGTTCGCCACCATGCCGTCACTCTACATCGCTGACGGCCACCACCGCTCCGCAGCGGCCGCACTGGTCGGAGCAGAGAAGGCGCGCAACAACCCCGGACACCGGGGCGACGAGGAATACAACTACTTCATGGCAGTGTGTTTCCCGGCCTCACAACTGACGATACTCGACTACAACCGCGTGGTCAAGGACCTCAACGGTCTCAGCAAGGCACAGTTCATCGAAGCCCTCGCAAAGGACTTCGACATCACAGAACTCGAAGGCAAGGACATACACTACGTGCGACCGCAGCATCTCCATCAGTTCTCACTCTACATGGACGGAACATGGTACCATCTGGATGCCAGGCCCGGCACCTTCGACGACTCCGACCCTATCGGCGTGCTCGATGTTGACATATCCTCACGCCTCATCCTCGACAAAATCCTCGGCATCAAAGACCTGCGAAAGGACAAACGCATAGATTTCGTAGGTGGACTGCGCGGTCTCGGCGAACTGATGCGCCGAGTCGATTCCGGAGAGATGAGCATGGCGCTGGCCCTCTACCCCGTCACCATGAGCCAGATAATGGACATCGCCGACTCGGGCAAGATCATGCCACCAAAGGCCACATGGTTTGAGCCTAAGCTCCGTTCCGGACTCGTAATCCACAAATTAGACTGATGCGAACTGACGAGTTCAGGACAATAGCGGCACCATCCGAAGGGCAATACAGCGAGAGACGTTCCAAGTTTCTCGCTTTTGCCATACCGGTACACTCGGCAGAAGAGGTCAAGGACCATGTAACGGCTTACCAGAAGAAATACTTCGACGCGCGGCATGTCTGCTATGCGTACATGATAGGACCGGAGCGCACCGACTTCCGCGCCAACGACAACGGAGAGCCGTCAGGCACCGCCGGGAAACCGATTCTCGGACAAATCAACTCCAATGAGCTCACCGACATACTCATCATCGTGATAAGGTATTTCGGCGGAGTCAAACTCGGCACAAGCGGACTCATACAGGCATACAAGACCGCGGCGGCACAAGCCATAGCCAACGCCGAGGTCATCACCAAGACCATAGACGAGGAAATCACCGTCACATTCGAGTTCACTATGATGAACGCCGTCATGAAAGTGGTCAAAGACCTGACACCCAAAATCATATCACAAGGCTATGACACAGATTGCTCGATGACGCTACGAATACGGCGTTCACTCATGCCACAACTGACGGAACGGCTTGGACACATCGACACCCTCCGCCAGAACTGACAACCCAGACACAGGCACAAGACCAAATCCAGACACCTTGTCACGTCATCACGGCGAACCAGCCATGACAAGCGCCAGAAGCACACTACAGGGCTTTTTACACAAAAAACACACCAAATATTTTCTATATTCAGAATTATTTCTTACCTTTGCACAAACATTTTACGATTGAGCAAAGTCAATGAGTAAATATACCAATAAAAACTATGTGGCCCTGTTCGAGGCAAGCGTCAAGAAGAACTGGGAGAACGAAGCCCTCTCTGACTACAAGGGAGAAACCTACACTTACGGAGCACTCGCGAGGGAAATCGGGAAACTGCACATCCTGTTCCAGGAGATTGGCATAGCCCCAGGCGACAAGATAGCCATCTGCTCCCGCAACCGCGCGACATGGGCGATAGCGTTCATGTCGATTGTCACATACGGTGCCGTAGCGGTACCGATACTCCATGAGTTCAAGTCAGAGCAGATACACAACATAGTCAACCACTCAGAGGCGAGACTCCTGTTCATAGGCGACAAAGCATGGTCAGCGATCAACCCCGACGCCATCGCCAACGTCAAGACCATCATCAGCCTGTTCGGATTCAAGCCATTGCGTGTCGAGGACCAACACATCAACGAGGTCTGTGACAAACTCGACGCCCTCTTCGACGTGAGATACCCCGCATTCTCGCCAGCCGACATACACTACCATCCATTCCGCGCCGACGGCGAGGACCTCATCATACTCAACTACACATCAGGCAGCACAGGCAAGTCAAAAGGAGTCATGATACCCAACAGAGCCATCTGGTCGAACGTGCAGTTCGTCATCGACGAAGTCGGCGCCATCATCACGCCCGGCTCCGTGGTCTCGCTCCTACCTATGGCACACATGTACGGACTGGCGTTCGAGGTGCTGGCTGAGCTGGCACTCGGCATGCACACCTACTTCCTCACGCGCAACCCAAGCCCATCCATCATCTTCCACGCCTTCGCCGAGGTAAAGCCTACGTTCATGGTGGCGGTGCCGCTCATCATAGAGAAAGTCATGCAGAAGACCGTGTTGCCGAAACTGCAGGACATGAAAATGAAGATACTCCTCAAGTTGCCTGTCATCAGCGGAAAGGTGAAGGACCGTATCAGCAGCCGCATCGAGGCAGCCTTCGGCGGCAGGTTCTTCGAGGTCATCATAGGTGGAGCCGCATTCAACCGCGACGTCGAGACCATACTCCATAACATCAAGTTCAGATACACCGTAGGCTACGGAGCCACCGAGTGCGCACCGCTCATCACCTACGCCCACTACTACGAGACCAAACTGGCCTCATCAGGCAAGGCAGTGGCACGGATGCAGGTACGCATCGACAGCCCCGACCCACACCACATCGTGGGCGAGATACTCTGCAAGGGCGACAACGTGATGCTCGGATATTTCAAGAACGAGGAAGAGACAGCCAAGGTCATCGACAAGGACGGATGGTATCACACCGGCGATCTGGGAATCATCGACGAGGACGGCTACCTCTTCATCAGCGGACGCAGCAAGAATATGCTCCTCAGCGCCAACGGCCAGAACATCTACCCCGAGGAGATTGAGGACAGGCTCAACTCCGTACCGCTCATCGCCGAGAGCATCGTCATTCAGAGCAAGAAGGACAACAGGCTCTGCGCCCTACTCTACCTCGATCAGGACGAAGTCACCGCCTCAGGCCTCGACCAGACACGGCTGCAAGAGAAACTGGAGAACATCCGCAAGGAAATCAACCACGACCTCCCCGCATACGAGCAGATAGCCACCTTCAAGCTCTACGACCACGAGTTCGAGAAAACCCCAAAACACAGCATCAAGCGTTTCCTCTACTTCGACGAGGACGTATAGCACACAATCCCACATACCACAGCGGACAATTCACCAAAGACCAGCATAAGCAACATGGGTGCATATATAAATAAAGGTAATGCGGGATTCACCGGCTATACGAACGGTGAGTATGTTGACAAGACGATGATGATTGCCTACATCAACTCTACGTTGAACACAGCCAATCGTCTGACTTGTGTCACCCGTCCGCGCCGCTTCGGCAAGTCCATGGCGGCGAACATGCTGTGTGCCTATTACGACAAGTCATGCGACTCGTCGGCGCTGTTCGACCGATTCGCCATAGCGAAGGATGCCTCATACAAGGAGCATCTGAACAAGTACCCTGTCATCTACGTTGACGTGACGAACTTCACCACGAAATATCAGGGACACGATGACATCATTGACATACTGCAAACAAGGGTCATGGCCGATATCAGGAAGGCCTATCCTTCAGTTGACTATGACGACGACAGTGATCTCATGGACATCCTATGTGCCATAAGCAGTCATACAGGCGAGAAGTTCATCATAATCATCGACGAGTGGGATGCCCTGTGCCGTGAGCTGGCAGACAGGCCTGCCATCATGAACGGATATGTGAACCTCCTCCGGCGCATGTTCAAGAGCGGTGACACCCCGATTGTCTTCGCCGGGGTCTATATGACCGGCATCCTGCCCATCAAGAAGTACGGCACGCAGTCGGCGCTCAACGACTTCCGCGAATACTCCATGACAAACGCGGGATCGTTGGCTCCCTACTTCGGTTTTCTGCCCGAGGAGGTCAGGGCTCTATGCGAGAGAAGGAAAATGGATTTTGACATGTTGCGCCAATGGTATGACGGCTACAACCTTTCCAAGGTTGACTGGCGGAATGATGAGGCAAAACCGGAAACCATCCACATCTACAACCCGAACTCCGTGATGCACGCCTTTATGTTCGGGCAATGCGACAACTACTGGGCGAGGACAGAGTCGTTTGAGTCGCTGCGTCGGTACATCGACAGTGACTTCGACGGCGTGAAGGAGACCTTGCAGTCGCTCATCGACGGCAAGCCGGTGAAGATCTCAATCCTGAGTTTCGGCAATGACCTCAACGAGATCCACAGCCGCGACGAGTTGTTCACGCTCATGGTACATCTCGGCTACGTGTCCTACAACAGTGCCGACCACACGGTGAGTTTCCCGAACCTCGAGGTGCGTATGGAGATCATTGAGGCCTTGCGCACCAGCCGCCGCCACAAGGAACTGTCGGAACTCATCAAGGCATCCGACCGCCTGCTGCAAGCCACGCAGGACATGGACGAGCAAGCCGTCGCCACTGCCGTGGAGTACGTACACAACCACAAGGTGGCTCCCAACTTCTACAACAACGAGCAGGCGCTACGCTCCGTAGTGCGCATGGCGTATCTCACCGCCATCGACGACTATCAGGACATCCAGGAACTACCCACGGGCAAGGGCTATGCCGACATCGTCTATCTGCCGCGCCCTCAGTCATCTTATCCCGCATTGGTCATCGAACTCAAGTGGGACGAACCCGTCAATACCGCCATCGACCAAATCAGGGAACGCGACTACCCGGAGGTGCTGAGACCGTTCTCCGACAACATCCTACTCGTCGGTGTCAGTTACGACAAGGACACGAAACGGCACACCTGCAAGATAGAGCAGGTCACAAAGGAATAGTCCGCATGGGCATTTCTGTGGGATTTTACGGGAAAGTCAGGCTCTGGATGCGGATTTCCTAATCAAGGATGCCTTTTTCTCGAGAAAAAACATTAATTTCGCGAGCAGACCTAATAAGTTTCCGCCGATTACGCAACATGGGTGCATATATAAATAAAGGTAATGCGGGATTCACCGGCTATACGAACGGTGAGTATGTTGACAAGACGATGATGATTGCCTACATCAACTCTACGTTGAACACAGCCAATCGTCTGACTTGTGTCACCCGTCCGCGCCGCTTCGGCAAGTCCATGGCGGCGAACATGCTGTGTGCCTATTACGACAAGTCATGCGACTCGTCGGCGCTGTTCGACCGATTCGCCATAGCGAAGGATGCCTCATACAAGGAGCATCTGAACAAGTACCCTGTCATCTACGTTGACGTGACGAACTTCACCACGAAATATCAGGGACACGATGACATCATTGACATACTGCAAACAAGGGTCATGGCCGATATCAGGAAGGCCTATCCTTCAGTTGACTATGACGACGACAGTGATCTCATGGACATCCTATGTGCCATAAGCAGTCATACAGGCGAGAAGTTCATCATAATCATCGACGAGTGGGATGCCCTGTGCCGTGAGCTGGCAGACAGGCCTGCCATCATGAACGGATATGTGAACCTCCTCCGGCGCATGTTCAAGAGCGGTGACACCCCGATTGTCTTCGCCGGGGTCTATATGACCGGCATCCTGCCCATCAAGAAGTACGGCACGCAGTCGGCGCTCAACGATTTCCGCGAATGCTCCATGACCAATCCTGGCGCAATGGGAGGATTTCTCGGCTTCAACGACGAGGACGTAAGAACGCTCGCCATGAAGCACGGAATGGACTTCGAGGAGATGAAGCGCTGGTACGACGGTTATGAGATGGACACCTTCGACTGGAGGGCAGACATTCCCGAGAAAAAGAAGACGTCTATCTACAACCCCAATTCCGTGATGACAGCGATCAGGGAACGGCATTGCGACAACTACTGGGCACTGACCGAAGCCTTTGAGTCGTTACAGCAATACATCGACTGTGACTACGACGGTGTCAGGAACACGCTGGACAAACTGATAAGGGGCGAGGCTGTAAGAATAAATGTTCTCCGCTTTGGTAACGACATCAGCAGTGTGAGCGACAACGATGAGCTTTTCACTCTCCTGATACATTTCGGCTATCTCAGTTACGACCGCAATGAGCGTGTCGCCGTTCTCCCCAACCAGGAGATACGCGAGGAGTTCGTGGAGGCGCTGCGTGGCAGCCGGAGTCACAAGGAACTGTCGGAACTGGTGCGCCAGTCCGACCGTTTGCTCGATTCCCTCTGGATGATGGACGGTGAGACGGTGGCCCAGGGCGTTGAGTTCATCCACAACCACAAGGTCGCGCCGAACTTCTACAACAACGAGCAGGCGCTGCGCTCCGTGGTACGCATGGCATTCCTCGGGGCCATCGACTATTACATCGAAATACAAGAGTTGCCAAGTGGGAAGGGCTATGCCGACTTAGTGTTCATTCCTCGTCGAAACTCTCGCAAGCCAATACTTGTCATCGAACTCAAGTGGGACGAGCCCGTCAACACCGCCATCGACAAAATCAGGGAACGCGACTACCCGGAGGTGCTGAGACCGTTCTCCGACAACATCCTACTCGTCGGTGTCAGTTACGACAAGGACACGAAACGGCACACCTGCAAGATAGAGCAGGTCACAAAGGAATAGTCCGCATGGCTGTCATAGGCGAATGCACCAAGGTGGCACAATGCCGGCAAGATGAAATTCATCAAGGTAATGACCAACGAAGAATAAGAAAGATAATGGAATTTAGAAGAATAAGTATTTTAGCGGCATCATTGATAATCTCGATGATGGCAGGCGCACAGACAAGGGAAACTGCTGTATTGTTCTCCGGTGTGGAGATGGATGACAGTTATCTGCTGACGGAGAATGTGTCAGTCACTTTCGGCTCCGATGGTAATGTCGCGATTTACGCAGGCGAGACGAAAGTGAGCGACCTCGACCTTACGAACACCGTGACGGTGGAGTTCAAAGACGCCTTCAAACTCAAGGCAAACCAAGACCAAGACAACCCGGCGAACTACTACTCCACGTTCTTCACGAGCAAAAGCGCATACAAAGTGCCAGACGCTGCCAAGGCATACGCTGGTGTGGCGGATGATGATGTGCTGCTTATGACCAATATAGGCGGCATCATCCATCAGAGCGAGGCGGTGATACTGAGAGCCTGCCAGGGCGACATCACCCTGATGCCGTCATGCGACAAAGACGTGGCAAGCGAAGACAACAAACTCCTTGGCACTGACGAGCCGAAGACACTCGGGACGAACGAATATGCCCTGTCACTCGGTCATAAAGGCGTGGGGTTCTACCTCTGGAGCGGCAAGACCATCGGAGCCAACAAGGCTTACCTGTCACTCGACGGCTCTGACGTGAAGACATTCACGTTCGAGTTCGATGACGGGCCAGCAACGGCCATCAGCAGGCCAGCCGGCCAGGCAGATGACACGCCAGCCTACAACCTCAGCGGCGTGCGTGTGGACGACAGCTACAAGGGCATTGTGATAAAGAACGGAAAGAAGTGTTACAACAACAAATAATCATCAGCATGAGAAAGGCATATCAACAACCTACGGTGAAGATGGTGACAGTGAAGGCGATGCGGATGCTTTGCGGAAGTGCTCTTGGCATTATCGACGAGGAAGTGTCAACTGAGAAGAACGATTATTCCGATAATGATGCCTACGGCATTGACTGGTAGTCATCTGGCAACAGCAAACCGACAGACACACCCACCTATATAGAGTCACCCGGCTGGCAAGGAAACCACTCCTATGCCAGCCGGGTGCCTTTTGTGTGACTGAGAAGTTCATTCCGTGATGTGACGCGTCATTCGAGTAGCCTGTCTCTCAGCACCTGTATGTCATCGTCAGAAAGACAGAGTTCGTTACGAAGATAGCGATCCATACCGCCGTAGTTGCTGTCGATGATGTTGAGAGCATCGATGAAATACTCAGTATTGACTCCGACGAACGTCATTATGACCTTCAGCGCCTCTTCGTCACCACCTTTGCTCGCTACCAGATTGCATAACTTGTCTATGAGTTCCCTATAATATTCATTAGAGAGTTCAAAGTCCCTGATGATTAAGTCTCTGTCGGCGCCTAATGCCGCAAGCAGGAACGCCGCCCCCATGCCGGTGCGATCCTTCCCTTGGGAGCAATGCCAGTAGAACACACCGTTTACGTTCATCACGATTTCCTGAAGGAAAGCGGCATACTGCAACTGCGTGTACTCATTGCTGACGATGGTTGGGTACATTCTCCTGGCGATGTCTTGTACGCTATGTTCCTGCGCATGTTCTACGACATATTTATCGAGACACGAATACGCCTCTTTGGGCAGTGAGAACTCCTTGACCTTCTCTGTTTTCTCGTCAATCGTAGGCAGCCACAGGTGTCGGCACGCCTTCAGAGCGATGTCGGGCGCATGCTTGACCTCGCCCTCCGTGCGGAAGTCAAACACGAAACTCACCTTATAGATGTCTTCGAGGCGCCTGATATCCTCATCGGTGGCAGTCTTCAGACCGCCTCCTCTCAACAGGACACCTTTTCTTATGCGTTTACCGTCAGGAAGGACATAGCCACCCAGTTCACGGGCATTGACCACGCCAGTGAGTCCTAACGACTGTGTATCAAAAGTATATGTTGATGTGTTCAAATGATTCTATCTGTTTAGGTGCGACGTGAGGGGTTATCAACGAGAGCCTTTCAGTTTTTTGTATTTCTCCAATGCCATCTTCAGGATGAACAAAGCCCTCTTCAGGTCTTCAGTCTTCAGGACATAAGCCAGTCTGACCTGGTCCTTGCCTGAGTCTGGATTGGTATAGAAGCCAGCCGCCGGGGCCATCATGACCGTCTCCCCGGTGCATTCCTTTTCGCTGCCGTCGGCCACAGTCATGACAGACGGTGTATGCTCGTCCCTCCATGCGAAGTCGGTCAGGCACCATGCGCAGAAATCCTCGGCGTCATCAACAGGCAGTTTGGCGACCGTATAGAACGCGCCCATAGGTATCGGTGTGTAGCAACCGGGAATCCTGTTCACTCCGTCAACCAGGTACTTCCTTCTCTCGAGGTATTCCTCATAGACATCGCGGGAGTACTGTTCGGTGCCTTCTATCGAGGCCTCGGCTACTATCTGGCCTATGAGAGGCGGTGACAGCCTCGCCTGACAGAATTTCATGACGGTCTTCCTGATTTCCTCGTTCTTGGTAATCAAGGCGCCAATCCTGATTCCACATTCCGAATATCGTTTTGAGACGGAGTCAATCAAGACGACATTGTCCTCTATTCCCTCAAGATGCATGGCTGAGATATACGGGCTGCCTGTATAGATGAACTCCCTATAGACCTCGTCACTGAAAAGATAGAGGTTGTACTTCTTGACCAGGTCTCTAATCTGCCGCATTTCCTTCTGAGTGTAAAGATAACCAGTCGGGTTGTTAGGATTGCAGATAAGTATGGCCTTCGTGCGCTCGTTTATCAGTTCCTCGAATTTCTCGACCTTAGGAAGACAGAAGCCCTCCTCTATGGTTGTCTCCACGGTGCGTATGACGGCGCCTGCACTTATGGCAAAACTCATATAGTTGGCGTATGCCGGTTCGGGGACAATTATCTCATCACCCGGGTTCAGGCAACTCATGAACGCGAAGAGCACAGCCTCTGACCCTCCGGTGGTGATGATAATCTCATCGGGGTTCAGTTTGATCTGATACCTCTCATAGTACCCCACAAGGGCTTGTCGCAAAGACTTGTAGCCTTGCGAAGGGCTATATTCCAATGTGACCCTGTCAATATTCTTCAGAATATCCAATGCTTTCCTCGGAGTGGGAAGATCGGGCTGGCCGATGTTCAGCCTGTATATCCGCACGCCTCTGTCCTCAGCGTCATAAGCGAGAGGAGCGAGTTTCCTGATAGGAGAAGCGGGCATCTCTATTCCACGTTGGGAAATCTGCAATCTCTGGTTATCCATGCTTTTACGATTCATATTGCAAATTTACAACAAATCCTTGACATACTCACATGAAAGGCATGAAAAATTTTGTTGTTCTAAAACTTTTCATTACCTTCGCGTTGTATTTACCAAAAAGAATCGAATGGAACTTTCATCTAAGCTTAAGGACGCCGTTTCCTACGGCAGAGGATTGGTATCAGTGACAACTGAGAAAGCCAAGCAGAACAAAGCCCTCAAAGGTCTTACCACCAAATCATTACAGGCATTCAACGCCGCGGTAAACTCCACATCAACTTACTTCACGAGCCTCAATCAGGAAGTCAAGGCTTCCATGGCGGAGCATTCACGTCATTATGACGTAATAAAAGCCGACGATTTCGTTAATGAAGACGTCATTGAGCGACCAGAGTCTCGCGGCTCCGTGTCTTCGGTCAAACCGCTCGCCGCTCGTAAGGAGATGAAGGACGTAGTGTCGTCGGTACGCCAAAGCGTAATCAAACTGTCACAGCGTCAGTTGAAAATCGTCAAGCTCATTCTCCGTCAGGAGGAGAAATTCACGGTTCGCAACGACGGCGAATACAGCATCGCCAACCTCCACAACGAGTTGTTCGTCACCGCTGACTCCCTCAGTAAGAAATATAAGGTACACGCGCGCACGATACAGCGAGACCTCGCCCGTCTGCAGCAAATCGGTCTGATAGAGCACGTCGGCTCAGACAAGGGTGGCTACTGGCGCACCATCCGCACCAACATGTGACACCTGGCGACCCCCGCCTGAGACACCATGCGCTGATAATGTGTCCGGGGGGGGATAAGGCCGACCTCACAATCCGATATACTTCTCAAAGAAGGCTGTTATCTTCTCGATGACAGCAGTCTTCTTGTAACTCCTGTTGCCACCTCCACCAAATCGTGACATTGGGGGCAGTATCTTGTCTATGTCTGTGCCAGTAGTCCTGACCTGCCCATCTCTGAAAGCATTGTCAACGAACTTCCTTGTCTCTGTGGCTTTCAGTTTCTCTTCCTTGATAATGGTGGTGAGGTCTTCTTCCTTCTTCTGCTTTACATATTCCTCCCAAGCGCCATTGACATCAGCAGCATCAGCATTGACAGCCTCAACAAAACTCTCAATGAGTTCCTTCTTGCTTCTGAGGTTCATGCTTGCGCCAATGGCCTTGCTGATGTTCACCAGCAGTTCCTGGTTCTTGCAGTTGCTGTCATGATACTGCTTCACCAGCATCAGTATGTAGTCAATGTTGACCTCAACCTGCCTTATGAGTTCTGTCTCAAAGATAAGGTCATCATTGACTACCTCCTTGTCTGCATGGGTTCTCTTCCTCCACTTATCCCTCAAATCAAGGTAATGGCTCTGATAGTCCTGCATCTGACCATCAGTGAGCAACTCCTTGCCTTCAAACTGGTCAAAGGCCTGGAGCACATTGATGCTTTTCAGCAGACTGCCAAACAGACTGATGAACCTCCTTTCCTCTTGCTCACCCATCGCCGGCTTGCCATCAGGGAACTCATTCATCAGTTGCAGTGCCAGCTCCGCATAGCCATAACAGTGTTTACCGTTGGCTGTGTCATAGCCATTATAGTATGAATGGAAGTCCTTCAAAAGCACGATACTGCTGGCATCCTTATCACCAAAGAGGGCTATGGCATCGTCAGTCTCCTTTTGCAGATTTCTGAAACACACGATGTTGCCAAAGGTCTTGATGGAGTTCAGTATTCTGTTGGTTCTGCTATAGCCTTGTATCAGTCCATGTTGTCTGAGGTTCTTATCCACAAAGAGGGTGTTCAGTGTTGTAGCATCAAAGCCTGTAAGGAACATATTGACCACAATCAGCAAGTCAACCTGTCTGTTCTTCATCCTCAACGACAAATCCTTGTAGTAGTTCTGGAACTTGTCATCGCCGGTGTCATAGTTGGTGCTGAACATCTGGTTGTAGTCCTTGATAGCGCCTTCAAGGAAATCCCGTGACTGTTGGTCAAGGCTTGTGGTGCTCTCCGGGTTTTCCTCTGCCAAAATACCATCCACTTCCTCCTCATTCGCCCTATAGGAGAAGATGGTGGCAATCCTCAATCTCCGTGCCTCTGGCAGTGAGGCTTGTTGTCTCTTGAACTCATTATAGTATGCCTTTGCCATTGGGATGCTTGCCACTGCGAACATGGCATTGAAGCCCGCCAACCTCTGTGTCTGTTTCTTCTCCTTCACTTCGACTTTCGTCCCGTTGGCGAAAGTACCCTTACCAGCACTTGCCACTTCACCAATGTTCTGTGTGGTTCTGAATGAGTAGTAGGATGACCTCTTGGTCTTCTGGTCGAAGTGCTCAAGGATATACCTCACCACTTCCTCTACCCTCTCCGGGGCAGACATTATCCTCTCTCTGTCAATGGCTGAGACCTGCTTGTCCTTGATGTCATCCTTCTGTTTCAATGTGTTCACATAGTCAATTCTGAATGGAAGGACATTCTCATCATTTATGGCATCGACGATGGTGTAGGTATGTAGTTTGTCACCAAAGGCTTGCTGTGTGGTCTTCAACTGGATGTTGCCACCAGTGCCTGCATTCTGCGCAAAGATTGGTGTGCCGGTGAAGCCGAAGAGGTGGTACTTCTTGAAGTTCTTGGTGATGGCTGTGTGCATCTGGCCGAAGTTGCTTCTATGACATTCGTCAAAGATAATGACAACCCTCTTCTGGAAAATCGCATGACCCTTGTTCTTCCGCACAAAGATGGAGAGCTTCTGTATGGTGGTGATGATAATCTTATAGTTGTGGTAAGCCCCGTTCTTGTCCCTGTCCTCCAACTGTCTCTGCAGGACAGACGTTGACGAGTTGCCGTCAGCAGCGCCATCCTCAAACCTGTTATACTCCTTCATGGTCTGGTAGTCCAGGTCTGTTCTATCTACCACAAACAACACCTTATCTATATAGTCCAGTCTTGATGCCAGTTGAGCCGTCTTGAATGAAGTCAATGTCTTGCCTGAGCCAGTGGTGTGCCAGATGTAGCCACCACCCTCAATCTTGCCCCACTGCTTATAGTTGTTGGCTATGTTTAACCTCTGTATGATTCTTTCTGTGGCTGCTATCTGATAAGGCCTCATCACCATCAGCATCCTCTCTGTGGTGAAGACACAATACTTGGTCAGCACATTCAGCAGTGTATGCTTGCAGAGGAAGGTCTTAGTGAAGTCAATCAGGCCAAGGATAGCCTTGTTGTTGCTGTCGGTCCAGAAGGATGAGAACTCAAACGAGTTGCTTGTCTTCTTGCTCTTGCCCCGCTGCTGCTCCTTCAGATGGTTGGCTCTGGTGGTGTTGCTGTAATACTTGGTGATGGTGCCATTGCTGATGACGAATATCTGGACATACTCATACAGCCCACTGCCAGCCCAGAAACTATCCCTCTGGTATCTGTTTATCTGGTTGAAAGCCTCCTTCAGTCGCACACCCCTTCTTTTCAGTTCCACATGCACCAGTGGCAGACCATTCACCAAGATGCTGACATCATATCTTGTGTCATGTGCTCCTGCTGTCTCCTCATATTGGTTGATGACTTGAAGGTAGTTATTGTGGATGTTCCGCTTGTCAATAAGGTAGATGTTCTTGCTCTCACCACTATCACATTTTAGGACTTGGATATAGTCCTCCTGTATCTTGGTGGTCTTGGCTTCAATATCATCATTCTTGTTGGCAAGGTTCTCTCTGAAAAACCTTTCCCACTCACCATCAGTAAAGGTGTAGTTGTTCAGTTTCTGAAGTCGCGCTCTGAGGTTATCCACAAGATCGCGTTCCTCATGGATAGGAAGGTATTCATAGCCTTGTTCAGTGAGAGCCTTGATGAAGTCCTCTTCAAGCATAGCCTCCGACTGATACTTGTCTTGACATCCCGACTCAGCCTCATACTCACTGACTACCACATACTCCTCATTTTCCGCTATGATATTATATTGGGTCATCGTTTATGGTTTGTTTGTTCTTAGTTATCTTTCAGTGGCCTACACCACAGGCCCCGCCCGCCCCCGCGCTGCCTTCCCGCCCCGCCCCACGCTGCCGCCCGCCCCGCCCTGCCATCCCGCCCCGCCCTGCCGCCCCGCCCCGTGCTGCCATCCCGCCTCGCCCCTGTGCTGCTGGCGTCAGCCTGCAGTTATCCGCATCGCGCTCAGCGCGTCCAACCGGCACACACTTGCGGCAAGCGTGTTGAGATTATGGAAGCGCTCATAGTCCGTGTCACCTTTCTGGTCCTCCGCCCATGGAGCCAATATGAGGAGGGAGCCTGCCGCACAGGCCTCGAAACGCCCCTTCTCCGGTTTCCAATATTCGCCTATCGGATCCGCCTGTAGGTGTATAAGCCTATAGTGCTGCAGAAGGCATTCATTCTTTATCCGCTTCTCACATTCACTGATGCCCGGGGTTACCATCACATCGCCATCTTCCGCCATCTCGATCAGTCGCGCATGCTCCTTTTGCCAGAAGACTGTCTGCTCGGTTGGTATCTTCCGGCTCCGCACTTCGGGCGTTAGTCTGTCGTCATCCATCCTGCGATGAAAGAACACCTGCACCTTCTCCGGATGCCTCAACAGCATGAAATCACCGAAAGCGCCATAGCGCACTCCATCGATAACAATGCACAAGGCTCTCCGCATCAATTCCGGGTGCGTGTGCCTTACAAGCCAGCGATAGGGATTAGCCTTAAGATAGTTCTTCCAATTCTCGAGTTGCCCATCGCGCATAAGGATGCGGTCGTTGTAGTTGTCTTCGAAGAGAGGACCATTGCCCCATGCCCGGCTTATGCCGCCCTTGAAAGCCCCGACGATGGTACCCAGGTGCTTTCTCGGGGGCAAGGGGGCATTTATGCGGATAATGAGATGCAGGTGGTCGGGCATTACACACAGGCTCCACACCTCCGCCATCGGGTATATGGCATGTATTTTCGGCAGTTCCTCATGAACCGCTTTCACGCCCAACGGCGACAGAACAGTAGCCGGATAGTCGGGCTCAGTGGGACGTGCCTTGATGTTGCCGTCAATATGTCCGAACACCGGTTCGCGCCCTTCCACCACGATAGTGACCATATAAGTGCCTATATCGTAGTAACGATGCATGTGTTTTCGGCGCTTTTGGCTGTGCACCGTCTCGCATCGCCAACCAACGTCCTCTATGTATTCCGGTTTCTTGTCGCTCATGCAGGTGTGTCTGTTTTCTTTTTGAAGGTTAAGAGTTGGTCTCTGTAATATTCATACTGCTGTTGCCTTGCCTCTATCTCTGCCGGCAGACCTTGGGAGAGGTCATTGACAAGGGTGTCAAATCTGTCAAGGATGGAGGCTATCTTTTCTTGCTCTTCAAGGGAAGGGATGGGGATTTCAATCTTGGCTATGTTATCTGGCTTTATATCCATAACCTTTGTTCCATAAACATACTTCTTTTTCTGCTTGAAGAATTGTTCTGTCTGAAAGAAATATGAAACATACTTGGGGTTCTGTTTATGGCTTAATACACAAGCATGACCACCAGTGCAGATGTTGTCTTCACCAAGCCAAGCCACACACTTACATATATCTTCAACATTTTCACTTGTGCAAGCAATCACAAGATTTCCTTTCTCAACTTGCAATAATTTTGAAGCAAGAGCCTCATCTACATAAGTGAGAGTTTTATCAGTGTATGCTCCATACTTGGTGTATATCTGTCCATAATGAATACAGCCAATTCCACTTTCTGTAAAATCTTTCTTTTGAAGTCCATTGCCTCTGGTGATAGTGCCTATGTCACCCAACTTTTGCCATTTGATGTCAGTTCTGCCATCAAAAGCAAAAAGTTGGTCTCTGTAATATTGGTATTGTAGTTGTCTTGCTTGCAGTTCTGCTTGCAGTTCTGCTTGCAGTTCTGCTTGCAGTTCTGTAAATGTATCTAATATCCTTACTATCTCCTCTTGAACTGGGAGAGG
>JAKSJE010000020.1 GCA_024398405.1 Bacteroidaceae bacterium | reverse complement strand
AAACCTCAAAATCGCAAGAAATGAATTTATAGAACCCACCTTAATAGAACACCCCATATAGGAATTTATTTTTTCACCATTACTTAATTTGGTTGTTCGGGGTAAAGTTAGTATATTTGCGGAAAATATGTTCTATCATGATAGAGTTCCTTAAAGGTAAGGTCGATGAGCTCACTCCCGCCTCGGCAGTACTGGACTGCAACGGAGTGGGTTATTTTCTCAACATCACCCTGAACGCATTCACGGCGATTCAGGGTAAGGACATCGCCAAGTTGTATGTCTATGAGTCGATACGCGAGGATGCGTATGTGCTTTTCGGTTTCATAACGAAAGAGGAGCGCCAGTTGTTCGTGCATCTGCTTTCCGTGTCGGGAGTGGGTGGTAACACCGCCAGGATGATTCTCTCCGCGTTCTCGCCTTCGGAACTATGCAACGTCATCGCGTCTGGTAACGAGCGGCTTCTCACCACCGTGAAGGGTCTCGGAAAGAAGACGGCTCAGAAAATCATAGTGGAACTGAAAGACAAAGTGGACGCATACGAGTATGCGCCAGGCAAGACCGCAGCGTCCACTCAGCAGACCATCATCAACACCGTGGTGTATGACGAGGCGGTGAACGCTCTCAAGTTGCTGGGCTTCAGTGCGGCAGCTGTGGTCAAGACCGTCAAGGCGATACTTGCCGAAAGCCCAGATGACAGTGTGGAAGCGGTGATCAAGAAAGCGCTGAAGATGCTGTGACACTATCCTAACACCAGTTCCCTCGTGGCGAAGCTGACAGCGGAAAGCCTGTGGGTCACGAATATCACCGTGGTGTCGGTATAGTGCGACTTGATGTTCGTAAGTATTTCCTTCTCGGTCTGTACGTCAAGTGCGCTCGTAGCCTCATCGAGAAGCAGTATCCTACATGGTCGGATGATGGCGCGCGCGATGGCGATTCTCTGTGCCTGGCCCTCGGACAGTCCGCCGCCCTGCTCTCCGCAGAGCGTGTAGAGTCCCTCTGGCCTGTCGAACACGAATTCGGCTTTCGCCAACTCAAGAGCCCGGCGCATCTCCGACTCGGAAGCCCCGGCATTGCCGAACAGCAGATTGTCTTTGACCGTTCCGGAGAAGAGCGTGTTGCCCTGCGGCACATACGAGAACAGATGGCGCATTCCCGGATTCACTATCTGCGTCAGACCATCGTCGCCATACAACGATATGTCTCCTTTCCGTGGGTCCACCAACGCGAGGATGAGTCGCAGGATGGTGGTCTTGCCGAAGCCGGTAGGTCCTAAGATGGCAGTGAAGGAGCCTGGCTCAAAATCGAAGGAGAAGTCCCTCAGCACGAGTCTCCCACCACCGTCACCAGCTTTGCCGTCATAGTCGAAATCGACATGGTCGAAGCGTATGCCGACCCTCTTCTCCCTCGCTATCGGGGAAGAGCTCATATCCGCCACCACCTCCACGGGTAGTTCCTCGAGTTCCATCAGTCGTTCCGCAGCAGTGAGGCTGTTGACCAGCGATGGCAGGAGCCTCGCCATGTCGAGCAGAGGCCGCTGGATGCGACCAATCAACTGTGTGAACGCCACGAGCACGCCGACCGTGATGACACCGTCCCTCAACTGGAACACGCCCAATGCCATGGCGATGATATAGCTGCCGGAGAACCCTATCGTGACAATGGTCTTCGCTATTATGGAGAACCGAGCCTGACCCCTGACCTGACGGCGGAGCAACGACTGGCGGCGCTCAAGCCTGCCCACCATGTTGCCAACCTGTTGCAATATCTTTATCACCATCTTGTGCTGTATGCTCTCCTGTATGATAGACTGCAGAGCGCTATTGCTGTCCTTGGTCTTGCGTACATACCTACGCATCTTGAATACGTAGAGCCGGGAGAGCAGCAGAAGGGCCGGGCACATGACGAGGAGTACGATTGCGAGTTCGGGAGCCAACGTGAGCAGATAGGCGAACGAGAGCACGAACTGGAAGACTATCACCACGAAGAACGGCAGCACGTCGGTCATGAGTCCGACGATGTCTTTGACATCGCCGAACAGCCTATTGAGGACATCACCACTATGAAACCGTTCCACACCGCTCCAACGACCTTCCAGGAGCCGTCGGAAGAACTTCTGCTGGAGTCTGTTCTGCGACTTGACACCAAGCAAGGCGCCCACCCACGTCTGGATGACATGAAGAGCCAGTTCAAGCAAGTACATGGACGAGAGCACGACAATCAGCAGCCATAGGTCGCCGTCCTCGCTTCCCACCGCCACATCCGTCAGTCGTTTGACGGTCTCGACGCAGACCAGACCGATGACGACGATTAGCAGGCCTACGGTCATGTTGGTCAGAGCCTGAATGCGGCATCCTTTATGATACCTCCACAACCATGAGACAATCTGCCTCACGCTGTATTTCGTTCTGTTTATCTTAAGTCTCATATATGGTGGGTTCTGTATAGTTCACCGTCACGATAGTCATCATTGTTGATGGGTCTTGACACCCATCATGGCCAGACCGGCTCAGTCGCCCGGTGCCAGGGTTGTCGGCCGTTGGTCACCGGCTGCCGCATGTCAGCAGACAGACAGCGCCTAACGTCTCCCATACGTCGGCATCCCCCACATCAGTTTGTCGCGGAGGGAACTGAAGAAAGAGCGACCGCCATGCGTAACGACCTTGACCTTGTAGTCCGCCTTGCGTACCTTCAGTCGCACGTCATCCCTGTAGCCGTGGCTCCGGCCGTCGAGCGAGATCAGGAAACTTCCGCTCCTGCTCTTCACGTTCAGTTCCACCACGGCATCGCCGCCTATCACTAAAGGCCTCATGTTCAGGCTGTGAGGAGCCACTGGAGTCAGCACCATCGCATCGAGCATCGGCACAATCACCGGTCCGCCGACACTCAGCGAATAGGCGGTGGAGCCTGTTGGAGTGCCGACTATCAGCCCGTCTGCCATATAGGTAGTGAGGAACTCACCGTCAACCGAGGCGCTGATATTGATCATTGACGAGACGTCGTGCTTCAGTATCGCCACCTCGTTGAGCGCGAACGGATAGCCTCTCAGTTCAAGGTCGTCGGACGAGACTTCAAGTACATTATGGTTCGTGACCTCGAATTGCCCATTACGCACGTCTTTGAGCAACGACCTCAAATCCTCCTCAGAATAGCTCACGAGGAAACCAAGATGACCGATATTGATACCGAGAATCGGTATTTCCTTTGCGCCGACCTTGCCGGCCACATCGAGGAAAGTGCCGTCACCACCTAGACAAACTACGATGTCGGCAGTAAAATCGTCATTCTCAGGTTCAAACAGTTCCATGCCAAAACGGGCTGCGTCGGCATAGAGCCTCGTTGCCACCGAGTGGGCTTTCTCAAGCCCGTCATTGCCGAACAGAGCAATTCTCGTAATACCAGATGTCATATGAATGAAAAAATAAAGACCGGATTTCTTCTTTTTCTCGTCAAAAATAATTACATTTGCAAAAATAATAAAAGTTTATCATATGACAAACTTAAGCGTCAATATTAATAAGTTCGCCACTCTGCGGAATGCCCGCGGAGGAAACAACCCCGACCTGCTCCAGACCGCCCTCGACTGCGAGCGGTTCGGAGCTGACGGCATCACGGTCCACCCGCGTCCTGACGAGCGTCACATCAGATACGCCGATGTGATCAACCTCAAGCCGATACTCTCCACCGAGTTCAACATTGAAGGTTATCCGCAGGATAGTTTCGTAGAACTTGTCTGCAGGGTCCACCCGACCCAGGTCACACTCGTGCCCGACAAGCCCGGTCAACTCACATCGAACGCCGGCTGGGACACTAAGGAGAACTACGACTTCCTGAATGACATCGTCAGCCACTTCAACGAAGCAGGCATACGCACCTCCATATTCGTCAGTACCGACACGACGATGGTGGAATATGCCGCCAAACTGGGCGCCGACCGTATCGAACTCTACACGGAGCCATACGCTACAGCATACAAGTCAGACCCACAGGCGGCAGTGGAGCCGTTCGTCAATGCCGCCAAAGTGGCGCGTCAATGCGGTATCGGAGTCAATGCCGGTCATGACCTCAGCCTTGAGAACCTGCGTTTCCTCATCCAAGCCATACCATGGATTGACGAGGTCAGCATAGGCCACGCACTCGTCTGTGACGCCCTATATCTTGGACTCCAGGAGACTGTAAGGCAATACAAAGATTGTCTTTAGACAGGTCCTAAAAATTCACCGAATAAATAGTAAATTCACAACTATAGAACCCACCTTTAGGATTGACAGCAGAAATCCTAACTCTTGACTAAAACAACCATAAAATGAAAATCTATCAGTTCCTTGCCACAGGATTTGAGGAGTGCGAAGCACTCGCGACCATCGACATCTGCCGGCGTGCAGGTATAGATACAGTGATTGTGTCCGTGACCGGAGACACCATCGTGACCAGCGCCCACGACGTGAGAATAGCAGCAGACTGTCTTTTTGAAGACTGCGACTTCACCGACGCTGATATGCTGATGCTTCCGGGCGGCATGCCAGGAGCGACTAACCTCCTCGCCCACAAAGGCTTGTGTGAGACAATCGTCAGTCATTACCATGCTGGTAGGATGCTGGCAGCCATCTGCGCAGCACCGTTGGTATTCGGCCAGCTCGGACTATTGGACGGCATACGCGCCACTTGCTACCCGGGTTTCGAGGACCAGTTGCCAGGCGCCATAGTCACCGAAGCCCTCGTGGAGAAAGACGGGCAGTTCATCACAGCGAAAGGACCGGGTCCGGCTTACTCGTTAGGCTTTGCCATCGTGGAACATCTTTGTGGGAAAGCCGTGGCAGGCGCAATCAAAGAGGGAATGCTATGCAGTTAGCCAAGGCGGTGATCATAGTAGCAGGAGGCAAGGGGCTCAGAATGGGTACTGACATACCAAAGCAGTTTCTTCCGCTTGAGGGTACACCGATACTGATGCATACCATCCGCCGCTTCTATGATTACGACCATGACATCTGTATCATAATCGTCCTGCCCAAGGACCAACTCTCATACTGGCAGCGACTCTGTAAGGAGAATGGCTTCGGGATACCCCACCACGTCACATCAGGTGGTGAGGAGCGTTTCCACTCAGTCCGCAACGGCCTCAGCCTCGTTCCCGACTCAGCCGAGTTGATTGCGGTCCACGACGGGGTACGTCCGTACGTCACGCGGGAAGTCATAGCGCGCTGTTTCGAAGCAGCCGCCGAGACCGGAGCCGCCATACCGGTCACGGATATCGTAGAGACCATTCGCCATATCACACCAGACGGCAGCCACACCGTACCACGGAGTGAATACAAAATCGTTCAGACACCTCAGGTGTTCTCCGCGGAACTGCTCCGCAGAGCATACCTGCAACCATTCATGCCTTCGTTCACCGATGACGCATCTGTAGTCGAGTCGTTGCACCACCCGATCACACTCGTAGCCGGTAACCGGGAGAACATAAAAATCACGACCAAAGTGGATATATGAAACATTTTCTTACATATTTTGAGGATGTCACGCGCCAATACTGGCACTTGCCAGCACTCTCCAACCTCCACGGACTGACTTACTCATACGCAGACATCGCGGAGAACATCTGCAAACTTCACATACTCTTCCGGAAGACTGGTGTGAAGCCAGGAGACAAGATCGCACTTGTGGGCAGGAACACATCCCAGTGGGGCAACATCTTCCTCGCCATCTCCACCTATCACGCAGTGGCGGTACCTCTCCTGCCAAACTTCACAGCAGACAGCATAACCCGTCTCACCGCACATTCAGACAGCGTCATACTCTTCATCGACAAGAAGATACTCAATTCGGGAGTGACACCAGAAGACATTCCCGGGCTTCGGCTCGTAGTCGAGACTGACAACTACACTCCACTATACTTCAGTTCGTCTGAATATGAACTCACCATGGAGGATATTGACGCTGAGTTTCGGAAGACCTATCCCAACGGTCTCACGCCCGACCTTATCCACTTCGCTTCGGATGAGGAGGAAGAGCTCGCAATCATCAGCTACACATCAGGCACCACAGGCAATCCGAAAGGTATCATGCTTCCCGCACGCAGCATATCAGCCAATATCGACTTCAGTCAGCGCACCCTCCCGTCAAGTCCGCGCAACCGCTGCCTGAGCATGCTCCCGCTTGCTCACATGTTCGGTTTCATCGTGGAATTCCTCTATCCGCTTCTCGGCGGGTGCCACATCTTCTTCCTTGACAAAGCGCCTACCCCATCCGTTCTGCTGAGGGCCTTCAACGAAGTGAGGCCTTATCTCTTCGTCACAGTGCCGTTGGTGATGGAGAAGCTCATCAAAGGGAAGGTCATGCCTTTGCTTGACAGACCAGCCGTGAAGTACCTGACCAAGATACCCCTGATCGACAAACTCATCTATCGTAAGATACACAAAAAAATCATGAAAGCCTTCGGAGGCAATGTGGTGCTCATCCCTATGGGCGGTGCGGCGTTAAGCCGTCCCGTCGAGAAGTTGCTCCACAAGATAGGCCTGCCTTTCACCGTCGGATATGGCATGACCGAATGCGGTCCGCTCGTAGCATACGTTGACTGGAAGGATTTCGTGCAGACTTCGTGCGGACGAGTCGTTGACACCCTCAAGGTTCGCATCGACACCTCCGACCAGCAACATGAGATCGGTGAGATACAGGTCTCCGGTCCGAACGTGATGCTCGGATATTACAAAGACCCGGAAAGCACCAAGTCGGCATTCACACATGACGGCTGGCTGCGCACCGGCGACTTAGGAATCATAGACAAGAATGGCAACATCTTCATCAAGGGTCGTTGCAAATGCATGATTCTCACCTCTAACGGGCAGAACATCTATCCTGAGGAGATCGAGAGTCTGATCAACGACCTTCCGCATGTAGCCGAGTCGCTCGTGATCAACCGCGAGAAACAACTCATTGCGCTTATCTCGCTATCAGAACAGGACAAAGACATTACAGACAGTCAGGCAGACAGTCTGTGTAAGGAAGTCCAGAGCAACATAAACGCCGTACTTCCCAAGTACAGCCATATCGCCAAGGTCGAGATTATACGCGAAGGCTTCAAACACACCCCGAAGCACTCTATCAAGCGTGGGCTCTACAGCTGAGCATCGGCAAGAGGAGACATATGTGACGAAACGGCCGCTGATTCTGAGAGAACCAGCGGCCGTTTTGTCATACTGACTATTTATGCGGTTTAGTTGCGGAGAAGAATCCAAGCGTCTGGATAGAGGCTGCGGAGACGGTCACGCGTCGCAACTGCTGTTGACTTGACGTCGGATGTCTCTGCCACCACGCGATACATGCCAGTCTCAGGGTTCTGTGCGACCTGTGCGGAATAGCCCTTGCTGACAAGTGTGGCAGCCAGACGGTTAGCGTTGTCAAGGCTCTTGAACGAACCACATACCACGTTGTATGCCTTGAGATTGCCATTAAGCGCATTGAGCCTCTCACTGCGGACTGGAGTGTTGTCCTCAACCACTGGCGCCGGAGTAGGAGTGGTCACAACTGCTGGAGCAGGAGTCTCAACCACTACTTGCTGTTCAGTCTGAGCCTGTGCCTTCTCGTATGCCTTACGATAGCTGCTCTCAGATGACTTACATGAAACAAAAGCAATTGCCGAAACGATTGCCAAACCGAGAATAAGATTTCTTTTCATAATTTTTTTGTTAAGTTGGTTTGAATTATATTATTTGTCCTTGTTTGAAATCGCATTACTACACATTCCGTTGCAAAGTTAGTAATTTATTATGAATTATGAAAATAATCTATAGAAAAAAACAAGAAAACAATCATTGAACGAGAACGGAGCAGAGTGGTCGCTCAGCCTTTACGAAAACAACCACGGACTTCACAGTCGGTGGTTGCCCGAGATAATTCTTACAAATTATTCTCACTTACCAAAAAGAAATTAAAAATGTGCTTAAACTAAGCTGATTGAAAACACAATATATAATTACTTCATTATCTTTTTATGCGTCTTGACACGTGCAAAGGAGGATTCCTTCATAGCGTGTTTGAGTGGAACCGCGGCTCTGTAGTGTATGTTCTTGACCTTGATGTCGGCCGGACGCAGTTCGCTCTCATGCTCCACAAGCGGAGACTCTGCCGAGATGGAGAACGTACCGAGACCGTCGATATAGACATTGTAGCCGTTGAGCAAAGCCTGCTCCATCTTCTCTACCAGTGCCGTAATCGCACCTGTCATGTCAGACAGGGTGAGAGTGCACGAACTGGCAATCTCCTTACAGAGTGTATGCGTATCTATGGTGCCTTTCGTAACAACCTGTGCATAGTAAGCCTCGCGCGGCTTTTTGTTAATGTTGTCCCTCATCGGAGTGACACGATAGTTAATACTCATTTTATTCTTACACGTTATATAGTTAATATCTACACTTCAACCAATCATGTTTTAGACCTTATGAGGTAGAGTTCTACACCTTTACATGAAAAAGTGTAGGCAAAATTATATGATTATTTTAGCCTGTGCAAATTAACAGGGTTAAAAGTTGTTAAGCAAGGCGTATTTATATGGTTTTTTCGGTCTTCACAGGCACTTGTTTATTAATAATACGGAAAAAAGTCTTAACTTTGTGACTGCAATGGACAGACAATACTCTTCGGATCTATTTGAGCGTGCAGTGGACGAATTGGCCAAACTGCCAGGAGTGGGACGTAAATCAGCCCTGCGTCTGGTGCTACACACCCTGAGGATGGACGTGGAGGCAGTGGACAGATTGGCCGGTGCGATCAGGTCCTTGCGGCATGATGTGAGATATTGTAAGGTATGTCATAACATCTCAGAAGATGAGGTGTGCGAAATATGCAGAAGCAACAATAGAGACCATTCTACCATTTGCGTCGTAGAGAACATACAAGATGTCATGGCCATTGAGGCCACGAACCAGTACAACGGACTTTATCATGTGCTGGGTGGTGTCATCTCACCGATGGACGGAGTAGGTCCAGGCGACCTGAACATCAACTCATTGGTGGAACGTACGGAAGGAGGCAGAGTCAGCGAAGTGATACTGGCATTAAGTTCAACGATGGAGGGTGACACCACGAACTACTTCATCTCGCGCAAACTGGCCAAAACAGAAGGATTGAGGCTGACGGTCCTGGCAAGAGGGATGTCAGTCAACGACGAGTTGCAATATACCGACGAGATGACTTTGGGCAGGTCGATTGTGAACAGGGTTGAGTATAGATAGGAACTCGGGGAGGTCACCAACCATGATGAAGAACAGGATATTAGCCAGATGAAATTATCCATTATCATTGTCAGTTACAATGTCAGGTGCTATTTAGACCAGTGTCTGGACTCTGTGATGAGAGCCACGAGAGGACTTGAGGCAGAGGTCTTCGTCGTAGATAACGACAGCAACGACCAGACCGCAAGCATGGTGACCGATAAGTATCCGGAGGTCTGCCTCATCGAGAACAAGCACAACGTCGGATTCGCCAAGGCGAACAACCAAGCCATAGACCGGGCGAAGGGAGACTACATCTTGCTGCTGAACCCGGACACGATTATCAGTGAAGAGACCCTGAGGACGGTGACAGGCCGAATGGACTCCGACCGCAGCATCGGAGGCGCAGGAGTGAAGATGCTGAAGCAGGACGGCGGATTCGCCCTGGAGTCGAGAAGGGGCGTTCCCACCCCATGGACCGCCTTCTGCAAGATGTCAGGACTCGGAGCCATAATGCCGCGAAGCAGATGGTTCGGCAGATACTACATGCAGTATCTAGACAAGGAACAGGCTTCGGATATCGAGATCATATCCGGTGCCTGCATGTTCCTACGCCGAGCGGCACTCGATAAGACTGGGTTGCTGGACGAGACATTCTTCATGTATGGTGAAGACATAGACTTGTCGTTCAGGATAATGAAGGCTGGATTCAGGAACATCTACATTCCCTCATTGGTTATGCACTACAAAGGAGAGAGTACCCAGAAGACAAGTTTCAGGTATGTGAACTCCTTTTATTCCGCCATGCTCATCTTCTTCAGAAAGCATTTCGGACAGAGCAGCATATTGCTCTCGTTGCCAGTAAAAGGTGCGATATACGCAAAGGGCTTTATCAACTACGTTTGGCAACAGTTCCGGAAAGTCCTCGACAGCCATGACACCTTATATTATATGAAGGGGAGTAGGTTTTTGTTGATTGGTTCAGCAGAAAACCTCAAGACGATGACAGCCAAGTGCGAAAAACACGGACTGAACTTCGACACGAGGCTGGCGGAAGGTGATTTGCTTCTTAACGGCCATATAGCAATAGGTGACGATGCATGCGATTACGACTATATCGTATATGACATGAGTATCTTCAGTTATTCTGTCATGCTCAACGCGTTTGAGCGCACGGGCACTAAAAGACCATCACCGATGATAGCCACCTACCATGGTGATGGCGATATCATTATTACCGGAAGCCTGATTTTCTAAGAGGCGCACTGACCCTCCCTGCCAAAAGCCGCAGATAGAGGCGTTGACATTTTCCGGGATCATTTGTTTTGCCGACGTACAGAGTCCGGAGTGAGTTCGGTACCAGGAGCGCCTGGCATCGCATGGACGCCTGGCATGCCCGGAGATACATGGCCGAACGGGTTCGACATCAACCGAGCGTTACGCTGAAGGAGCGATAATCCAAGTACAGGACAGTCCTTTATGACTTTGCCGATCTGCTCACGCGAGAACGGATGATGCTGGTCAAGCTGGTCACTGTATTCACAAGCTTTGGAAAGCTGAGTGAAAGAGTCGGGGAAGCGCGCTTTCACCGCACCTGTAGTGCGAGTATAATTATCGGCGAACCCTCGAAGGTCACGGACGAATCTGGAATAAAGCACGTTATTATTGGAGAAAGGATTCCAGGCAAGGATGTCGGTATAGTAATCAAGCGGTGCTTGGTACTCCTGCGGACTCTTATGATTGACATGTCCGAGAATCGGTGCGTAGGCTGTGAGGAATGCGATAGTCTGTATCATGCAGGTATTCTTGACATACTCTTTGAAGGCATTGCCGACATGAGTATCGGCATCAATGGCAGCGACAGCCTCATTGTAGATGCCGAGGACACGGGTCTTATACTGTTGGACGGTAGCGACCCCCTTCAGCCAGTCGCCGTCAAGACGATATCCCTCACTAAAGAAAAGGCGGTTTGGATTGTATTTCTGTCCGTAGTTAGCCAAGTCGCGGTTGAACTCAGGATTGGAACGATGGAAAGTCCATGCATGCTTTCGGGTTCCATCCTTGTGTGGATCATATGACACCTCAAGAATCTCGCCAGGAGTGACGAGGAGTTCGACGGACTTGTCACCATAGCTCAACGTGACAATCTTGGAGAACTCGACAGGAATCATCAAAGCGAACTCACCACTATCCGATATCAAGGCAGAGTCGGTCCTCTCGATTCGCTCAATGCCTTGTGTGAACCTGACGTAGATGGTCTTCACATGTGAGGACATCTGCGGGAAGCCCCTCACTACTCCGTCAATGACCGCTGGATTATTACTGTAAGTAAGTCCAGGCAGATTGTTCTGTGCGGACACAACTAATGCCACACTGTTGGCAAACACTAATGCCAATGCTGAGAATAGAAAGTGTTTCATAGTAAAGAAGGTTTTAGGTTATTATTGTGATTGTGCGCTCTGTGTTGTGGTTGTCATTGCTGCAAGGCTGTCTTTATCACTTCATTGCCCGGATAGCCTATGTACTTGCCTGTCACATTTCCATCCTTATCGACAATGACGTACGTAGGAATGCCCTGACTCTCAAACTGTGCGAGAAGCGCTGAATACTGGGCTTTGGTAACATAGTAATGAACGCCATGTATCTCGTCTTTCATCTGCTCCCATGTTTCTTTCGGGCTCGAAGGACCTGTGACATATAAGAAACTCACCTTTCCCCAGAGTTCATCCTTCACAGGCTGGATGGTCTTCATAGCCGCGCGGCAAGGTCCGCACCATGTCGCCCAGAAGTCAACGAGGACAGGTTTGCCCTTATACGGAGCCACGAGCGCCTTGAATATGGCATCAGATACCAAAGTCGAGTCTATCGACTTCACGATGACAGTCTGCTGAGCAGATGCTGTCTGGGCATAGGAGGCGAACAAAACAGTTGCCAAAAAAATCTGTACGAGGTATTTCATCTTGAATTAATGTTTATGAATTAACTAAATTACTTTTTTATTCTGCAATCTGGCGATACCGCCCTCATGTCATATCAGCCAGCTATACGGTGATTTCACCTGAGCCAAGACAAAGGTGGTGATTGGTGTCGTAAACGACACAGTACTGTCCTGGAGCCACTCCGTGTATCTTATCCACTGAGTTAAGAAGCCAACCGCCTTCGGGTTGCCGGACGAACGTACCGTTGCTGTACTCCGGCGTATGACGGATCTTGAACGTCACAGGGTGAGGACCATCATCAGTCCATGGGTTCTCGGTGATGAAATGAAACTCAGCCATGCGAATACGATTACTGAAGACTTTTTCCGGCTCGTAGCCATGTGAGACAAAGAGGATGTTACGTCTCAGGTTCTTCTTGACCACGAACCACGGTCCGCCACCGAATCCCAAGCCTTTTCGCTGACCAATGGTGTAGAACCATAGTCCTCGGTGCTCACCTATCTTCCTTCCGGTCTCAAGTTCTCGTACATCACCCGGATTCTCACCAAGATGCGCCTTGATATAATCGCGGAAATCAATGTCACCCAAGAAGCATATTCCTTGTGAGTCACGGCGTTTGGCATTCAGCAGTCCCGCACCCTCAGCGATGTCTCTGACTTCATATTTCCAGAGATGTCCCGTCGGGAACATCAACCTGCTTATCTGAGCATAGTCCAACTGACAAAGGAAGTCTGTCTGGTCCTTCACAGGATCCGGACTTGTGGACAGCCATGTCTTACCATTGATTTCTGTAGTCGTGGCGTAGTGACCTGTAGCTGTCTTGTCGAACTCATGCCCTACCCTATCCTCGAAACACCCGAACTTGATGAGTTTGTTACACATGACATCCGGATTAGGAGTGAGTCCATGACGCGCCTTGTCCATGGTATATGAGACAACCTGCTCCCAATATTCCTTATGAAGGTCGATAATGTCAAAAGGACACCCATACTTCCTCGCAAGCCACTGGCATATCTCCACATCCTCCTCTGAGGTGCAGTTCCATTCGGTATCACGCTCCGGACCTATCTTAATATAAAATAGGTGTGGAGTGTACCCCTGTTCTCTGAGAAGGTGTACACTTACTGCGGAATCGACTCCACCTGAGACCAATGCGGCTATATTCATTAACTGAGGGCTAACATTTTGTTAATCGGAAGGATGGCCTTCGCTGCGAGTTCCGGATCGACAACGACTTCCGGACTTTCGGTCAGAAGTGCCTGGTAGAGTTTCTCAAGTGTATTAAGACGCATGTACCCACACACATCCCCAACTGGATAGAACTGTTTTCCGGGACTGGCTTGTCGCATCTTGTGTATGACTCCGCTCTCAGTTCCCACTATGAACTCATCAGAAGGAGATGAGAGCGAGTATCTCAGAAGGTCTGCCGTGCTTCCGATACGGTCTGCAAGCTCTTGTATTTCAGTAGGACACTCTGGATGGACGAGCACCTCTGCATTTGGGTGCTCTGATCTGAGTCTGAGTATCTCATCGGCAGAGAAATGGCTATGCACATGACAACCTCCCTGCCATAACAGCATCTGACGTCCAGTCTGCTTGTTGATATAGTCGCCCAGATTCCTGTCAGGACCGAAGATGAGTTTCTCGTCCTGTGGGTAGGAATCAACAATCTTCCTCGCATTGGAGCTTGTCACCACCACATCACTAAGCGCTTTGACACCAGCCGTGGTGTTGACATAACTAATGACCTTGAAACCAGGATGCTCGTCAACGAACCGTCTGAGGTCAGCCACCTGGCAACTGTCAGCCAATGAGCATCCCGCTTCTGTATCAGGAATAAGGACCTTCTTCTGGGGACAGAGAATCTTGCACGTCTCAGCCATGAACCCCACTCCGCACATGACCAATATGCTGGCATCAGTCTTGGCAGCCCACTGGGCGAGGGCGAGGGAATCACCAACGAAGTCCGCTATGTCCTGGATATCAGAGTCCGTATAGTAGTGAGCCAGAACCACAGCGTTCTTCTCCGTGCGCAATCGTGCTATTTCCTGTATAGTAGTTTTTTTATCCATTAACTGCAGTTTGTTATATAACCCACCTTTCACAGATGCAAAGTTATAAAAAAATAATCACCAGACAAAAAATCTCCAGACTTTCCGTCTGGAGATTGGATATAATTGCTATCTTGGGTATTAGCCAAGCATACTGAGGAGGATGCCCGCGGCCACCGCGGAGCCTATCACACCGGCCACATTCGGTCCCATGGCATGCATGAGAAGGAAATTGCGTGGATTTGCCTTCTGGCCCTCAACCTGACTTACCCGAGCAGCCATTGGCACTGCACTTACACCAGCGCTACCGATAAGCGGATTGATCTTTTCCTTCAAGAAGAGATTGAGGAACTTTGCGAGAAGCACACCACCAGCCGTACCAAAGCCGAAAGCCACGATGCCTACGATGAGGATACTGAGCGTCTGGACGTTGAGGAATGACTGAGCAGTTGCCGTTGCTCCGACCGTGATTCCGAGGAAGATTACCACGATGTTGTTGAGCTCGTTCTGAGAAGTCTTGTTCAGACGTTCTACGACACCACTTTCCTTAAACAGGTTTCCAAGCATCAGACATCCTATGAGTGTCGCTGCCGAAGGGAGGATGAGAGAAACGATAATAGCGACTACGATAGGGAAGAGAATCTTCTCCGTCTTGCTGACGGCCCGTAGTTGTTTCATCTGGATCTGACGTTCTTTCTTCGTAGTGAGAGCGCGCATGATTGGCGGCTGGATAACCGGCACAAGAGCCATGTAACTATAAGCAGCCACAGCAATAGGTCCAAGGCGATGCGGAGCCAGTTTGGTGGTCAGGAAGATGGCAGTAGGGCCATCAGCACCACCTATGATACCTATTGACGCCGCTTCCTGAGAGTCGAATCCGAGGAGATGGGCTACAATGAAAGTAACGAAGATACCGAGCTGCGCGGCGGCGCCAAGGAGAAGGCTCTTCGGATTGGCGATCAGCGGACCGAAGTCTGTCATGGCACCTACTCCGAGGAAAATAAGACATGGGTAGATACCGGCCTTTACACCGATATAAAGCACGTCAAGCAATCCACCCTCAGCCATGATATGCTTATAGCTATGGTAGAAAGGACTGGCAGGGTTCAGGAACTCGTCGTTCCACATCTCAGAGTGGAACAGTCCACCCAACGGAATGTTGGAGAGGAGCATACCAAATGCGATTGGCAGAAGCAACAGTGGCTCATACTGTTTCTTGATGGCAAGATAGAGGAGCACACATGCGATGAGAATCATCACAGCGTTCTTCCACCCCTCACCAACAAAGAAAAGCGTGAAACCCATGTCGTTCCAGAACTTGATCATGGTCTGTCCGAAATCGAACTGACCGTCAGCCGCGAGAACCGGAGCTGCCACGAGCATCAGCATTGCAATAAGACAAAACAACTTTTTCATGTCTCTATCCGATTTCTACGAGCGCATCGCCATTCATGACGCTGGCGCCTTGTTGAACAAAAATGGCCTTTACCTCACCGGCAGACTCTGCCGTGATGTTGTTCTCCATCTTCATGGCCTCCATCGTAAGGAGCACGTCACCCACGTTCACCTTCTGACCTACAGTCACGCAAATCTTGGTGATTGTTCCCGGAAGCGGTGACTCCACCTTCTTGCCGGTGCCTGCGCTCGGAGCTGCTGCGGGTTTCGGAGCAGGAGCTACTGCGGGCTTCGGAGCTGCTACTGGTTTCGGGGCTGCTACTGGAGCGGCTGTTCCCTCAACCTCCACAAGCACATCACCCTGATTGACCGTCTGACCGACCTTGGCTACAACGTTTGACACTTTGCAGTCGAACTCGGCAGTGATGTTGTTCTCCATCTTCATGGCCTCCATGACAAGGAGTACGTCACCCTTCTTCACTGACTGACCGGCACTTACAAGAACCTTGGTCACGTTGCCAGGAAGAGGTGCGCTGATTTTCTGTGAGCCACCAGCAGGAGCAGCCACCGGAGCAACGGTAGCAGATGGTGCTACACGTGGAGCAGCCTTTGGAGCAGCAGCCTGTTCAACCTCCACACTATATGACTTGCCGTTGATGGTAACCTCTACCGTTGAGCCTTCCAACTCATTTACGGAAGCATCATAAGCATTACCACCGATTTTGAATTTGAAACTTTTCATTATTTCAGTTGTTTGATAGATGGCGGGGTCTATAAATTCATTTCTCGCGATTCCGAGGTCTGTCCTGAGCAGATTGCCCAGGAGCCCTCAGCCCTGAACAAGGATAGATGCTCACAAGCGTGAGCCCTCGGCCCTGAAAAAGGGTAAACACTCAGAAACGCCGAAAAGAACGATGTCGCCCATATTATAAATTATTACTTATTCGGTGAATTAACAGAACCCACCAGATGATTGTTAAGAACTGAATGCCATCTTGAGTTCTCGTTATGCCTGATGGTCAGGCAGTAACTTTCCTCGTCATGAGATTCATGGAAGTATAAATAAAGGGCAGTCGCAATCGCGGCCTCAGTCTCAGCATCGGAGGATACTGGAGCCGGTGCGGCACTCTGGCTTACCGCCTTTACAGGCTGAGCCACTGTCTGTGCGACATGGCTCTTGGAGGCAACCATACCGAAGACCTGAAGCACGAGCACAAGAAGGATGAGAATGCAGAACACGATTCCGATTCCGATTCCTGTCATCGCCCAGACGCTTGTCCAATTCACTAATAATATCATAGACATGGGAATTATCAATTGTCAGTCATCTTTGGTTTACAACGGAATATTCCCATGCTTCTTAGCAGGATTGGTCAATTTCTTATCACGCAACTGATCAAGAGCACGAATGATGCGGAAACGAGTGTTGCGAGGTTCAATCACATCGTCGATATAACCATACTTAGCCGCATTGTAAGGATTGGCGAACAGTTTGTTGTACTCTTCCTCCTTTTCCTGGATGAACGCGGCAGCATCCTTGCCTTCTTCCTTAAGGGCCTTGGCCTCTTTGGCATAGAGCACAGAGGCGGCACCGGCAGCACCCATGACGGCAATCTGAGCTGATGGCCATGCGTAGTTCATGTCGCCACGGAGTTGCTTGCAGCTCATCACGATGTGAGAACCGCCGTAAGACTTGCGGAGAGTGACTGTTACCTTTGGCACTGTACATTCACCGAACGCATAGAGCAACTTAGCACCGTGGAGGATGACCGCATTGTATTCCTGACCTGTTCCCGGCAGGAATCCAGGCACGTCAACGAGTGTGACGATAGGAATGTTGAACGCATCGCAGAAACGCACGAAACGAGCACCCTTGCGGCTTGCGTTGCAATCAAGAACACCCGCGAGTTGCTTAGGCTGATTGGCTACGATACCGACACTCTCACCATTGAAGCGGGCGAAACCTACTATGATGTTCTTAGCGTAGTTCGGCTGGACTTCGAAGAACTCTCCGTTGTCAACCACACTACTGATAACCTCGTACATGTCGTAAGGCATGTTTGGGTTGTCTGGGATTATCTCGTTAAGATAGTCGTCTGTACGATCGATTGGGTCGTTGCATTCCACGCGCGGAGTCTTCTCGAGGTTGTTCTGAGGGATGTAACTTACGAGTTGCTTTATCATTGCGATAGCCTCCTCCTCCGTCTTTGCGGTGAAGTGAGTGACACCTGACTTAGATGCGTGTACGCTTGCACCGCCGAGGTCTTCCTGTGAGACCACTTCTCCGAGAACTGTCTTCACAACGGATGGACCTGTGAGGAACATGTAGGATGTGCCTTCCATCATGAGTGTGAAGTCTGTGAGAGCCGGACTATACACAGCGCCACCGGCACAAGGACCGAAGATACCGCTAATCTGAGGTATCACACCACTTGCAAGGATGTTGCGCTCAAAAATCTCCGAATAACCAGCGAGAGCGTTGATGCCTTCCTGGATACGAGCGCCACCAGAGTCGTTGAGACCGATCACCGGAGCCCCCATCTTCATGGCGAGGTCCATGACCTTGCATATCTTGAGTGCCATGGTCTCTGAAAGAGAACCGGCATTGACTGTGAAGTCCTGTGCGAATACATAAACGAGACGACCGTTTATTGTACCATAACCTGTTACGACACCGTCACCGAGGAACTGCTTCTTCTCCATGCCGAAGTTCGTGCAACGGTGTGTTACGAACATGTCTGTTTCCTCGAAACTGCCTTCGTCAAGCAACATCGCGATGCGCTCGCGTGCTGTGTACTTACCCTTGTCATGCTGCTTCTGGATGGCTTTCTCACCACCACCCAGACGAGCTTTCTCACGAAGTTCGACAAGTTCATTGATTTTGTTTGATTGAATGCTCATCGTAGTATTTAATATTTAACAATCCACTATTGTATATCTGTAATTGCCAACTAACCAGAAAGTCCCATTATGCCTTCGGCTCACAGAGTTCCGTAAGGATGCCCGCTGTTGACTTAGGATGAAGGAATGCGATCATCATGTTCTCAGCACCGGCGCGTGGAGCCTTGTCAATCACACGGATTTCCTTCTCTGTGCATTCGGCGATTGCGTTGGCTACACCATCTTCGATAGCGAACGCCACATGATGAACACCACGGCCACCGTTCTCAAGATACTTGGCGATTGTGCTGTCTTCTGATGTTGGCTCAAGGAGTTCGAGTTTCACTTCGCCGACCTTGAGGAAAGCTGTCTTGACCTTCTGGTCAGCCACTTCCTCGATGTTATAGCATTTAAGACCTAATACGTTCTCGAAATAAGGGAGAACCTCTTCAATACTCTTGACTGCGATGCCAAGGTGATCAATACGAGAAATTTTCATATTTCTTTTTGTTTTTAATGGATTAAGTTATAAAGATGATTATATTCTAATATATTATTATTCAACACATAAGGGTCAAAGTCACAGCCTCGCGACACCAAGATAAGCGTTTTGACAAACAAAGTTACGGAAAATATCCGTCAACACCAAATAATAACGGCATAAATGTGCCACTATTTTACGAAGGTAGTGAATTGTTGCCGGAAGTGCCATGAGCACTACTTTAGAAACACCAGATATACAGCCGCGAGAAGACAACCGAATGCCGCGAAATGATTCCAGTGGAGTGTCTCTCCTTGGAACAGCATATTGGCCACTACCGCGAACACCGTCAGCGATATCACCTCCTGAATGACTTTAAGCTGAACCAAAGAGAAAGGACCACCGTTTCCCATGAACCCGATTCTATTGGCTGGAACAAGCATGCAATACTCGCAAAAGGCTATGGACCAAGAGAACAGGATGACTCCGATGAGTGGCCAGTTGTCCGAAATATGCTCCTGCTGCAGTTTCAGATGTCCATACCAGGCGAAGGTCATGAAAATGTTCGACCCGATAAGCAACAATATAGTGTAGAGACCGTTCATAAACCTAATATTCGTTTGACAAGTGGAAGCACTGCGGTCTTCAGGGCTTTGTCATTGAGTTGATGCTCTCCGTCGAACCGTTGTACGTTCTTGTAGTGTTTTTTGAAAAGATCGTACGAGTTGACCGTCGTGTCATTGACCCCGAACAGTCCATAGGTATTCTCCCTGTCATAATCCGTGATACCTTTGAACTGCATACGCTCCATCGCATTGAAATGCTGGATTATCTCTTTTGTGATCCTAAACTCCTTCCGTCCGTCTTTTCGTCCGTTCAGGAACTTATGCTCCCCTGTCTTCAGAACCGTTGACAGGCGTGACATATTGAAAGCGGGGTTGACGCATATCTTTCTGAATCCGAACATCTGTTGGGCGTACATTGCCCCCATGGATGTCCCGATGACCAGATCCGGCTGCTCTTCTTCGCATATCTGCCTGAGGAAGGGGAGTGCCTCCTCAGGGTCAACGGGGATGTCAGGAGCGACCACCTCACATTCCGGCAGGTGTTTGCGGAGAAGTTCCACCGTGCCGCTGGCGCCCGACGATGCGAAGCCGTGGAAATAGACAATCTTGCTCATTCTATGAAACCGACATCTTTCCAGCTTTTGACAAGCTCTTCGCAGTCTTTTCTGGCAGTCTGCTCATCTACCTCATACTCACTCATCAGGAGTTTACACATATCCTCCAACGTGAACTCCTTGTCCACGACATTGTTCCAGATGAAAGCAGCACTCTCATTCAGGCTGATTATCTTTGTGAAGTTCAGATTCTCACGACCATGGGAGATAAGTATGTTCTCCCCACAAACTGTCCTAAGTTCAAAGCCAGACTTGATTTTCATATTTCAACGTTTTAGGTGGGTTCGATAAATTCATTTCTTGCGATTCCGCGGTTTGTTGCGAACAGATTGCCGTGCAGAGCCCTCTGCCCGATGCAGCCTGAAAGGCAAATCTACTCCTAGCCCATGGCAAGCGGAGCGACACCCCGGGTGCCAGAGAAAAGCCAAAAGCACTGGAAAGAACCTTGTCGCCCATATTTGATAAATTATTTTTTTCGGTGAGTTTATTGAACCCACCTTAAATGTTTATGTCCGAATACGTTTTTAATTCTCGCTGGAAGCTCATGGAGCCACAATAGTCTGTAAAGTGCCAGAAGATAGCGTCTGGCGGGCAGACACCTTATCCATAGCCACGAATAGATCCGCCAGAACATGCCGTTGGTGCTCCAAGTCCTGCCCTTCCTGACCACCTGTACCATCAGGGCTCTGAGGTTGCTCATCTTGCAATGCTCAGTCCCCGGGTAGTTGCCGTCTCCACGCAACCTGACCTCCTCACCCTGGATGGCGTCAATGCGATGGAGGATGAATCGTCCTGGGACCACCTCCGCCAAAACCACATCACCTTCCTTGAAACTGTCCGCTTTGCCTAACACCACCACATCCCTGTCGTTCTCAATGAAAGGACGCATGCTGTTTCCCCTCGCGCGGATTGACACCGTATGACCTTCCCCGATGAGTTCGCAGACAAGTGGCAGGAACACGGAGTTATCAAGCAGTTTGACCTGATCGCCCACTTCTCTGCACCGGCATTGACCTGAGCCTCTCAGCCAGCCAGCCAACCTATGCCACAGACGAGATAGGAGTTCTGATAAAGTCATTTTCCGTCACCTCCTCTCAGTGTCTCATAACTCAGTCTGACGGCAGCCTCGTCAGGAAGATTCCTCAGCAGGTACGTATGTGTGGACTCCAGTATGTGGCATATCGTATCACACGCCCCAGAATACACCCTCCTGTCCCATTTCATCACCGAGCAGGAAGTCAGCAAAGAGGCGAAGGCCTCGATTGCCGGCATGGTGCGGATATCGTTAAGTGGGGCCTGTTCCAGTTGCACAAAGCCACCCACGGGCGCTTCTGTATTCTTGTAACATGGTGTCTTGCCGCTCCAAGGTGAACCGAAAACCACTGTCTCACCGTCAACGAAACGGACCACCGGGTTGTCGTCATTCACCAGGTCCGCACCGTCGATGTACTTCTGCCAGTTAGCCGTGTGTGTGCTTTTCCCCGTGCCGCTGACCCCAAGGAAAAGATAACCCACACCGTCCTTCCTGATTACCGAGGCATGCATCAGCACCGTGTCGTGCGTTGCTCCGGCAAAGGCATACATCATCATCAGCGAGTTATTGAGACCGAAACTCCTCATCTGATAGTCACCTCTCAGAGCTACGACGCCTTCACTGAAGTCATGACTGGCGTAAAGCAGACAGCACCGACGACCATGGATGTCACTGACGACAATCTGATAGGAGCCGTCCTCAAACATATAGACACCATGGTTATTGCCACCACAGTCAAACTGTCCTATCTCGTCTCCTCCCTCCCTGGGACTCAGTGAGTCATCGACCCTGAGCGTGAACAAGACACTATCATCGGCTCCATGAACCTTGAATGGCTCGGAGGAAGGGATGAGCGCCTCGTCGTTGGCTTCATCATCAAAGACCACCCTGTACGTCAGGCGGCCGACCCTGTAGTATGTCGTTCGTTTACTCATTCAAAGCCTTGTACCAATCCGTTTTGTAGTATTCACTCGTGAAACTCTCGCTTTTGTCGATGTATTTCTGGAGCGGCACATACATGGAGATACCACTGTACTGTGTCGAATCGACCTTCATTCTCTGGTAGTAGTAACACGAGTACCAGGTCGGCGTCGCATACTTCGCCGCGGTAATCCGCTCCAGTGCCTTCAGCCATTGCTCGTACCGGTCGGATGGGATGTTCTTCTGCATGATTCCTTTCATGTCATAGCAATCAGGTATCCCCGACAATGTCCTTGAGCGCCAGGAGTCATATACGAAGTAGTTGAGCACATCAATGAGTTTAACGCCACGCAGGTCAACATCGCCGATTGCCTGTCTCGTGGCCAGCGCGAAGTCTTCGAGATGCCTGGTCTCAATGGCGGATAACAGTGCGCCTTGATAATCCTTGTCCTCGTACATGTAGTATTCGTAGTATTTCCTCGCCAGACTGTCAGGACTGAAAGGCTCGGCGAAGAGCGAGGCCATCAGCTTGTCATACGGAGCTCCCAGACCTGGTATCTCAGCAGGCGACCCGATGATATAGTCCGCCGAGTGTCGTAAGGCGTACAGGGTTTCGATTGTCTGCATGAAACAAGCATCGAATAACACGAATTCCATGTTGTCGAATCTCTCCAATGCCCCTGCCAGGTCACTGATATTCATCTCGAACCCCACCTTGATGGAGGGGTCATTCATCTGGTTGTCAACACCAAACGAATATTTCCTTGCGTTCTGCCGGTGTTCGTCCGGGGTGTACTCTCCGCCATCCACCCAGCCACTGCCGTGAGACCAAAGCACAAGTCCGTACGAACGTGCCTCATGCTTGGTGTACATGTAAGTCAGCGCATTGCTCAGCACCTCCGGGGAAGCCGAGTTACCGTCATCGTCATATTGTATCTCTGGCTGCAGATCGTAAACGCTACTGACAGCCGTCTTGTTGTCAATCACATAGATACGCGGCTTGCTCAGGTCATCCACATACACCAACAGCTCGCAGCTGTCCGGGATGTCCTTGCATCCCTCTAACATTTCCATCACATCGCCTTTGCTGTGACTCGAACCATACACGAAAGGGTACAAAGTGTTCTCTGCCACCATATAGACCATCACGGAACGGTGGTTGACTTTCCGGACTGCCGGTTCGAGCGTCTTCTCATCGGCACATGAATAAGCCAATACAGCCACCAGCATCATGGTGACTGTAAGGAAACGATCATGTATCTTTTTCAATTTCACTTTGTTTATGCGAGAATGCTGACTACTTCACGACCCGCCATAAGTCAGGCCATGCTCTACGGAAGTAAACGTGAAGTCGTCGGGATTGATGGTTACGAGTTTGACACCATCGACATTGAGGTGCCGGGAAATCATCTTGTCATACATCTTCTGGACTCGCTTGAGCTTCGTATCGAAGAAGATGGCAGTTGTCTGGTTCTTCTTGTGAAGCGTGCCTTCCAAATAGACGCGCAGCTGATAGCTGTACGAGTCACGATAAGACATGAAGCGAGTCTTCTTCGTCATATCGACGCTGTCAAGCCGGACGATGCTGGTGATGTAATGGAGCGAGTCCCCGAGCTGCGAGGAGAAGCCGAACAGATACACCGTCTCCTTAACGTGCTGGTCGGGTTTCGGCACACGGACCTTCGGTGTCTTTTTCTTCTTCGTCTTTTCCGTCTTTGGCTTTGCAGGAGCGGAGGTATCGGCCGCCTGACCGTACGACGCCAGAGCGAAAAGACATAGGATAACCGTTGCAAGATGTCTCATCATACACTTGAGAGGAATAATAATCACATTTCAGATGGGAATCAAGTGAACGCCACTTAACCAAGGTATGTTTTGAGGAGTTTGCTCCTTGTGCTGCCCCTCAGCCTTCTTATCGCCTTCTCCTTGATCTGGCGGACGCGCTCACGGGTCAGGCTGAACCTGTCACCAATCTCTTCGAGTGTGCGCTCAGGACCGCCGATACCGAAGAACATCTTGATTATGTCCTTCTCTCTCGGAGTCAGAGTGTCAAGCGCCCTGTCGATTTCTTTGGACAGCGACTCGTTCACCAGTCCCCTGTCCGCCATCGGGGAGTCATCGTTCACAAGCACGTCGAGAAGGCTGTTGTCCTCGCCTTCGACGAACGGCGCGTCCACACTGATGTGACGCCCCTGGACCTTCATCGTATCGGCTATCTTGTCAACAGGGATTCCGAGTTCGTGTGCTATCTCGTCAGCCGAAGGCCGGCGCTCGTTCTCCTGCTCGAACTTAGCCAACGCCTTGCCGATTTTGTTGAGTGAGCCCACCTGGTTCAGAGGCAGACGCACGATACGCGACTGCTCAGCCAGAGCCTGAAGGATGGACTGTCGAATCCACCATACCGCATAGCTGATGAACTTGAAGCCACGTGTCTCATCGAACTTCTCCGCTGCCTTGATTAACCCGAGGTTGCCCTCGTTGATGAGATCCGGCAGACTGAGACCCTGGTTCTGGTACTGCTTTGCCACTGACACCACGAATCTCAGGTTGGCTTTAGTCAGTTTCTCAAGAGCCCTGCGAGCCTCATCACCGCCCTTGCGGATCTTGGCTGCCAGCTCCACCTCTTCCTCTACGGAAATCAACTCCTCACGACCGATCTCCTGCAAATACTTGTCAAGCGAAGCAGACTCTCGGTTCGTAATGCTCTTTGTAATTTTTAATTGCCTCATTATTTATAAATGCATATTACAATCCAAATTTACCAAAAAAAGTCCACTCATTGCGATTTTTATCGAGAAAATACTTAAATTTGCAGTTCCATGACAAAAAAATTGCTCTACTCAAACTTCATTGAGCATTTTCGGAAGGAAATGCCCGATGCACATTCGGAACTGGATTTCGACAGTCCGTTCCAGCTTCTCGTCGCCGTGATACTGTCAGCCCAGTGTACGGACAAGCGGGTGAACATGGTCACGCCGGCGCTCTTTGCCGCCTATCCCACCCCCTTCGACATGTCCAACGCATCAACAGCGGAAATCCTCACGCTTATCAGATCAGTCAGCTACCCTAACAACAAGGCCAGGCATCTCGCCGGAATGTCCCGCATGCTGGTGACCGACTTCGGCGGTGAGGTGCCCGGGACACTCGAGGAACTCACACGTCTGCCGGGTGTAGGCAGAAAGACGGCGAACGTGGTTATGTCAGTGGCTTTCGGCAAGTCCGCCATGGCAGTCGATACCCATGTGTTCCGTGTGAGCCACAGAATCGGGCTCGTGTCAAACCGCTGCACTACGCCGCTCGCCGTAGAGAAAGAACTCACGAGACATCTGCCTGCCGACACCATCCCCCTGGCTCACCATTGGCTGATTCTTCATGGCAGGTATGTGTGCACGGCCCGGAATCCCAAGTGCGGGAAATGCGGCATCAGCTCTTTCTGCGCCAGCAGAGCCAGAACACCAGACAGACCAACAGACTGACGCCCACCATGACCAATGATGCCTCCGGACCGAAGGAACCACCAGTGACGAGGTCCGGACCGTTGGTATCTGAGACGAACATCGGGGTTCCGAAGTCGGTGCCCGACACAGGGAAGCCCAGCACGGGTCCCTCCATGTAGTTCCACACCCAGTGGATGGCGATTGCCGTCCACAACGTGCCTGTCAGTTTATAGGCCAACCCGAGAATCACACCGGCCTCTATCGCTATCGCCAACGAACTCAGCACCGTAGCGCCTGCATTGCCGATATGCACGAAACCGAACAACAGACCGGACACGATGAAAGCCATCCATGTTCCCCATTTGCCGTCTATGACACGGAACACGATTCCCCTGAAGGCAATCTCCTCTCCTGTTCCCACAAGCAGGAAGAAGACCAAGTTGACACCATGCATCAGCCATTGGTCGCCCGTCAGTCTGGTAGGCATCGCATCTATCGTACAATGACCTGACAGCAGCAGTATCAACGTCGTCACCACGAAGATACTCACACCGAGAAACACGCCCGTCAACGCTCCCCGCCGGCAGTCCTCCATCTTGATGTCGGCAGGCCACTGTTTCTCCACGAGTCGCGTTACCAACGCATACAGCAGCAAAAGCATGACGGCTCCTGCCAACGAGATGACGGCAGTGACCAGCCGGCTGACCTCTGCGTCATTCATCAGTATCATACCCACACCCGCGAAAAACGAGTAGAAGCCCAGCATCAGCACTGCGAAAAGAACCACATACAGTCCCATCAGCACGTGACCGCCAAGCCCCTTGACTGCCCATATTCGCTTTGTTCCCTTGAACGAGGCGGCCCAACCCGCCCCTCCTTTGCTTTTACGTTTCATATTACCATCTTATGTTCTGTCTGATTCCGCGACACCGTTTGCCTCAATCATGGAGCAATCCGCCTCCATCCACTCACCAGTTACCGACTTTACACTCAGCCAGAGACGGCTCTGTACCATCGCACTACCATTCCAGCGAGACTGCTCGACCAGACCGTCCCCCGTACGAAGACCTCAATGCGTCCGGACTAAAGCGCCCATGACTCCGATCGAAGATGTCACCGAGAGCGCATGGTGAGATTGACGAGAGCGCATAGCGAGGGTTCGGTGTGCAAAGTCACGGATTTCGTCGAGTGTGACCACAGATGACTTTGGCCGTTGGTGTCAGGGCTGGCAGGCTGTCACCATTTGGCTCGGAGGAGTAGTCATCGCAGCCGGCAGATGGTCTCATGTCCGCATGTCTGCCGTACATGCGTGGATATATAGAGTAACACCCCGATGTCTGGTCTTGGTTTATCCTCGCACACTTGCGAACACACAAAATCCGCAACGGCGCTCGTCGCTGTTCGTGTAGCTGAGTTCCGATATGCCACCCATCTTACTGAAGATAGGCTGCTGTGCCTGAAATGGTAATCAAATTAGTAATGACGAAATAATAGTTTCAGGCAGATTGGGGTTATGTCCGGCTGGCTCAGAACTCTACGGACGGTGCTTTCTCGCTGCCCTCATCGGCCTTGAAGTTGGCCTTCACGTCGAAGCCGAACATTCCGGCGAGTATGTTGCCGGGGAAGCGACGCACTGAGGTGTTGTATTCCCTGACGACCTCGTTGAAGTCCGCACGGCTTTTCTGGATTCGGTTTTCCGTACCTTCCAGTTGCGCCTGGAGTTCTGAGAAGTTCTCGTTGGCTTTCAGTTCCGGATAGCTCTCCGCCACCGCTATCAGCCTGCCCAACGCACTGCCCACCTGACTCTGGACCTCCTGGAATCTCCTCAGGTCTTCTTCCGTAAGGTTGGTCGGATCCAACTGGATGCTTGTGGCTTTCGTACGGGCTTCGGTCACCTCCATCAGCGTGCCTTCCTCATGCTTGGCATAGCCTTTGACGACATTCACGAGATTAGGTATCAGGTCTGACCGACGCTGATACTGAGTCTCCACGTCCGACCAGGCTTTCGACACCGCCTCGTCACTGTTCACAAGACTGTTGTAACCACTGATACCCCAGATTGCCAGTAGTGCCACTACTACAATCAAAACAATTGTTCTTTTTTTCATTCGAAAATTATTGTTTGCGAGACTGTCTATAAACAGCCTCATTGTTA
>JAKSJE010000002.1 GCA_024398405.1 Bacteroidaceae bacterium | reverse complement strand
TTATTGTTGTCCGCTAAAACTTCGTGCTTCGCGTGCGCGTGCATGCGTGCATGCACATGGCTCAAAAAAATAAAAAATTGGGCTGGCTCCTGCTTGAGGAGTCAGCCCTTTTTGGTAATTTTGCAGCTACGAAACAAACATCATTACCAAATCATGAGCAAAGGTACACATTTTCTCGGACAGCCGATACTAAATCAGTTGCTAAATTACTTCAACAAGCAAAATATTCTCCAAATCAGCCACGATATGAGCGGCGAGAGGTATGTAAAGACGTTCAACGCATGGTGCCACCTCACTGTGATGCTGTATGCGGTCATCATGCGTTTTGATTCCTTGCGCGAAATCACCTCAGCCACAATGATGGAGTGGCGTAAGCTGGCCCATGTGGGCATAAAGGATCTCCCCCGGCGCAGTACACTCTCGGATGCCAACGCCAGACGCTCGCATGAGATCTTCGGAAGAATTTATCAGGGACTGTACCTAGCATACAAGGACAAACTTTCCTCGGACAGCCCCTCTGGCAAGGTTCCAAAGTGGATGAAGAAGCTCCAGATTATCGATTCCACGACCATCAGCCTCTTCTCCAACCTCGTATTCAAGGGTGTGGGGCGCAATCCCAAGGCGGGAAAGAAGAAAGGCGGCATGAAGGTGCATACGTGCATTCATGGCAACGAGGGTGTACCATGTGACGTGGAATTCACTTCTGCGGCCACACACGACCATTTCATGCTCTGCCCGGGAAAACTGAACAAGGGCGACATCCTTGCCATTGACAGGGCTTACATTGACTATGCCAAATTCGAGGAAATGACGCAGCGCGGCGTGATTTATGTGACCAAGATGAAGCAGAACCTGACGTATGAGGTCACAAAGAGCACCTGTTACATGAACGCAGAGGGCCAGATGCAGTGGAAGGAGGAATTTGTCACATTCCGAAAGGATGTCAAGGCCAAGAATGAGGAAACAGGCGAGGTGGAGAAGGAAACGATAGAGCATCATGCCCGTATCGTCACCTACATCGATGAAAAGAAGAAAGGCACAGCAAAGGTCATACGCCTGCTTACAAACAACCTTGAGGCCGAATACGAAGAAATCGTGGCCATTTACAAGGCAAGATGGGCCATAGAGTCGCTCTTCAAGCAGATAAAGCAGAATTTCCCTCTCAGATACTTCTATGGAGAGAGTGCCAATGCCATCAAGATACAGGTGTGGGTGACGCTCATCGCGAACCTGCTCATCACACTGCTGCAAAAGGGTGTCAGCCGCTCGTGGAGCTTCTCGGGGCTTGCCACCATCGTCAGGATTATGCTGATGTACTACATCGACGTGCAGGGATTCCTTGAACACCCCGAGAAAGACTGGGAGGAGGCATTGGCTGCCATGCTAGAGAGTCCACCCGATGCCGACAACACAGGAATTTAGCCCTCACACAAACGCGCATGAGGGCTTGGAAGACATGTTTTTGTTTGAATTCATTGAACAACAATAAGTTCAAACCGACTTTTTATGTTTAGCGGACAACAATATATATCAATGAACTGAATCTTCCTCCGGTCATCAATGCTGCTCACTATTCCGCAAGCTACTACCTTCGCAACTACTACACGCAGAAGCAGGACGAGCTACATGGAGGTACTTATCTCGGCATGGTGTTCCTGCCGTGGGTGAACAACACTTCGGGGAATATACAGAACGAAATGAGGTACATCGAATCCACCAACGATTTTGCTTACATCGGTGGTGGATGGGATGACGTGGGCATCGTAGGACAGCCATTCTTCGTGGAGGTCATAAGGCAGATTCTGCTGCAGACGGGCTACGACTTCGACATCACGGCCATCGAGAACTCTGATTGGCATAATCTCATCGTCTGCAATGCTCTGCCGTATATCTGGGAAGCGAACAACATGCAGCATATCCTGCCACATTGGACGGTATCGGAGTTCTTGGAACAGGTGGAGTTGTTCCTCAACGGACAGTTCAACATCGACGAGCAGTCAAAGAAACTGACTTTCGCCTTCAATCAGACAACGCTGGAGAACATGAATTCCATCGTCATTGACAAGGTCATTGACTCGCATCAGGTGGAGATTTCTTCAGCCGAGGATGTGCAGAACAGCTATATTGAACAGAAGAACCTGGCATATGCCGATTCCGACCACCAGATGTGGAAATTCTATTCGTGTGACTGGATGAGGAAACAGGTGGCGAGCGTCGTCTGGTCCAGTTTCGACGTGATGAAGTCCTCGCTGAACAGTTTACTTGACCATGCGGGGAACATGACGCATAACTACTACAAGAGGCTGCACTATTGCCGGAGGGAGGACACTTATTTCATACTCAAATGTGTGCGCACTGCCTTAATCAGCGGTGTCATTCATCACTATATGCGTATTCAGCCAGTGAACGAGTTCGGCAAGCGTATCGTTGATGACAGGGAGGATGCTGAAGAGACAGAAATCAGCATCGTGCCTGTCTGCATCGACCATACGGACAACACGCATGGCGACTTGATCTTCATCGAGTGCGGTGAGTATGGGGATGACATCGAGGATGCTGAAGATACCGATACAAACCAGACTCCTGTCGTGAACATACTCACTGACGGGGAGAAGGACAAGAAGGAGGAATACTTCGACAAGCTGTATGTCGCTTTCTATGATGGTTACTACAACCGCTATGCTCCGTATCATCCTCGCCCTCAAATCGACCCAGTTGAGGTGACGCCTGACAACATACTTACCACATCGCACTATTCCATGCGACTGTCCGGCTCCTATGCTCCAGAGATTCGCACATCCGCTCATAAGGTGGACCATACGCAGAAGTTCACCTTTACCTTCATTGCCGATGCCGTGCCGGATGTGAGGAGCATCTTCTTTATTCACGGAAAGAAGTACCTGGCGGAAAAAATTACTGCGACAATCTCGGAAAACGGACTGTCGCAGCAAATGAAGATGGTTTGTTATCGGCTTATCTGAACTTGGCACTCATTGACTTTGCCATGTTAGCGGCATGGCGCTCAATGGTCTTGGTCTGTATCTTGGCATATATCCTCGTGGTGTTGATGCTGGTGTGTCCCATCATCTTTGCCAAATCCTCGATAGGAATGTCTTGGTTCAGCACCATCGTGGCGAAACTATGCCGTGCCACATGAGAGGTCATAGGCTTACGCAACTTGGCACGGGCTTCCACGAGGTGAAGAAATCGGTTCATGTCCTGATTCGTCATCTTCGGAAGTTCATAATCGTACTTCTTCAAGATGGCCATCGCAGGTGGCAGTATCGGAGTGAAGAAGGAATGTCCGTTCTTCAGTCGCTCTCCGTCGATGTAGTAGGTCTTGCCTAACTTCACGGTCATCTCTTCAAAGTCGAAGTTCTGATTGTCGGCGTAGGCAAGCCCTGTGAATGCCGAGAAGATGAACAGGTCGCGTGCGTGTTCCTCGCCTGCGGTGAGTCCGTCCAGCTTATATACCTTCAGCAGTTCTTCCTCAGTCAGTGGCTTGCGTTCCTTGCACTCGCCACGCTTGAACTTGCAGAGAGGACTCTCGTATGGGTTCTTCGGGATGTAGTCAAGCTGGTAGGCAAGGCGTGCATACTTCTTCACTACTTTGTGGTAGTTGTTCAGGGCTACATCGGTACGGCTCTTGTCTTCGTCGCGAAGGAACTGGTCAAAGCCTTTCACATTCTCTGGCGTGACATCGGCAAAGCGATTCAGATTGTCGTATCGTTCAAGGGCAGATACCACAACCCTGCGACGCTTCAATGTGCCTTCATGAAGATTCTCTTTTGCCATCTCCTCCTCAATGAAGTCGAGAAATCCTCTGGGAGAGGACATGCGCTTGCGTCGTTCCTCCTGCTTCTTGGTCTCCTTCTTTGGGGTGATGCCGAGATGTCTGTTGTAGTTCTCAATGGTCATCTCCTCGCCACACTTATGCATGTTCTCGGCGATGCTTTTATAGACCAAAACCTCCACATGAAGTTCTCTACTTTGGCGATAAGTTCGCCATTCTACAGGAGTACATTCTTTAATGGTTACATACTTCCGTTCTCCTTTTGCAAGATAAATACTCAATTCAACCTTGCCTTTTCCTTTTGTCTCGACTCTCTTCTTTCTGTCATAGATAACTTTGATAGATTCTTTTGCCATCTTTTCACATTTTTTTTGCGAAGAGCAGATGTTTTTGGACTGGTAGCACACTTTTGTAGTAAGTGGTAGCACACTTTTGTAGTAAGTGGTAGCACACTTTTGGGGCGATTTGGTAGCACAAGTGGTAGCACAAATGTCCAAACATGTCCAAAATGCCTAATCCATACAACATCTGGTCACCCGCAGGTTCAACATTAAATTTAACTGCTGGCGATTGACAAAAAAGGCGCGTAAGTTGTTGAAGATGAAGTATTTTCTACTTTGAATAGAAAATTCCCCGATGGCTTGTCGAGGAATTATTCTTTCGGTTTGCCCGATTTTTTTTGTGACCCGTTTGGATGTCATTTGTGACCCGCTTGGGGCTCGAACCCAAGACCCCCACATTAAAAGTGTGATGCTCTACCTACTGAGCTAGCGAGTCCACCTAATGGCTTGGCAGATTATAACGAGAGGAGGTTTTGACCTGTCTCTTTCTGAAAAGCGAGTGCAAAGGTAGTAAAAAAAAATCACATACAAAGTATTTGCATGTGATTTTTTTGGATTTTGTTGTTTTTATTGTCTATTTTTGCAGAATCTTTTGCCTATTCCTGATGATGATACCTTTATATGTGTCATTTATGGTTTGTCCTTGCAAATTGTGTGACAGTCTCTTGATATCTGATTCTTGCTTTTCAGTAATAATCTCTGTGACCACTTCTGAGAATATATCCTTGACAGACAAATCGGGCAGGACGCTGAGATATGCGTGGTTGGCTGCCAGGGTATTGTATTTCCCGGCCTTGTCATCATAGACAACCGAAAACCATGCGGGTCTGTTCTGTGGATTGAGTTGGAGTACGTAGTTTGTACGGTTGTCTGTGGTTGGTTTGACGCGCGGAATATCAACCAATGTGCCAACGAGGCAATTGCCATCAACCGCTGATGGCGTAACGGAGAAGAACGTATCGTAATTCTTAGTGTAAGTATCAGTTACATCCTTGTACACAATCACAGGAGTATGGGCTGGAATTGTACGTTCGTACTGGGTAGGTGCATCACCATAGGCAACCAGCACTCTCTGAATATCAGTTCCGCCACTTGTGACTGCGTAGGCATAAGTCCCTGCCTCAAGCTCCACGTCATCCGGTGCGTAGAATGTAGCCCATTTGGCAGGTGTTACCTCCAAACGTGCGTTCGACATGGTGAGGTAAGAACAGTAAAACGTCTTGTCTGGTGTTCCTGAGCCGGTAGTAACAACGATATTGTCAATGAATGCCCGCTTACTGGTCGTGGATATCGTCACCTGAGGATTGGCAGTGGTTGTGACGAATGTGGCGGTCAAGGTCTCGAATCTGCCGCTCATCGTCTCGGAATATGATAACACCTGTTCTTCACAGTCTGTGACGCCGATGCAGAGTCTCCCCTCTACTGTGGTCCAGCCTTTCACATCAACCGACACTGTCAGTTTTGCGCCTGGTGGGACTCCGATGGATCTCGTGGTTACTGAGCCGATTTTCTTACTTGCCCCAAGACGTAACGCACCTCCTGCTTTATAACCTGCGGTCACTATGGCGAAGTTGTCATTGCCGTTCCAAGTCGTGCTGCTGCCAGTTGTCGTCGTATTGTTGCCGAAACTCTCGGTGTCGGCAAAGTCCTCGCTGAAGACTTCTGTCAAGTTGCCTCCGACATTGCCGTTTTTCACATAGGAAAAGATTGGGTATAGTTCCACATCACGATTAGGGACATAACTGACAGGGAGAATGGATGGTTTGTCTGTGGTGGGTTCGTCAATTCCCATCAAGTCGGCATTCCATCCTTCAAACGTGTAACCAGGAAGCGAGCGGTTCGGCAGACTGACGGAGCCGCCAGCAAAGGACGGTCGCAGTTCAGAGCCGTCATCAGCCAGCGTGACCGTATATATCTTTGATTCTTTAGGCTGAATTCCGATGACTGCATCCTGATACATGGTCCATTTGTATATATTGTTACCAGAGCCCGTCTGCACGGACGTGAGAGTCCAGAATGCGTCGTAATCTCCAGACCAACCGAAATTGAAGTGAAAATAGTCTTTCCCATCCCGATACGCATAGCCGTCAATTATGAATTCATGACCATACTTGACGTTGCTATCATTCGCACCCATTATTACAGGTCGTAACTCGGACACCTCCTTGTACATCATGCGAGCCCATTCCTCATCAGTGTGTTTTTTGCGATTGGAGTAATCATACAAGGACACATACTTCACGGTCTGAGGGTCATATGAGAAATAGTCAATCAATGCGGTTTCGACATCTTCAGTCCATGCAGCCGAACCTCCTTCAGAACTCGTTCCATAGTTCATGCTGACAGCGACTCCGCAGTCATACATCAATTGCGCTACGGCGGCTTGCTGTTCGTTTGTACTTCCCGAACTCCCGTACCTGTCTTTCATATTAACCCAGTCATAATGGTGGCTAAAGAATTTGGATGATACGGTCTGCTTACAACCGTATTGATATTCAGCATCCCAGTCGTAGTACGACTTACTCCCGACACCTACCTCAGGCCATTGCCAGTAATTCATGACTTGTGCCATAGCCGTAGCGACACAACCCGTAAGACAATGCTCTCCGTCCTTCTTTGGAGTCATGTTCCAGTATGGTGCGGTTTGGTCCCATGCTGTCTTTATCATCGGATTGACATCTTGACCTCCGATTGCCGAGGCGTGAGCTGATTTCCTGACGTTACGGCTGCCATTGGCTGAGGTCGTGGCGGCAATGGAATGTGATATTTCCTTTTCATAGCCATTGAGCCAGTTGACGACGTTTGCGGGAAGGTCGTCATAACTGAACGAACCTGACCCCGAATAAGCGAGAATCCCCTGACATACCTCGTCGCCACCAACTATCACCCAACCACCGTCTTCCTTATTGAATACGTAGAAATACGTCTCTTGATTTTTTCTCGCCGTATGGGATAGTGTGAGATTCTGCTTCACTGCCATCTTTCTTCCTTGACTGCGCAACATGGAATTGAAGAACGACAATGCTTTGTCAGCTGCGTCATTCTGAGATATAGTCTGAGCTTGGAGAGTGTAGGGGACAAACGCAAGCAGCATTGTCACTACCACACATATAACATAGTTATTCCTTACCATAAGTCGTCCCATCCTTCTCTGCTGCTAACGAGACCAGCTCCTCCTTCTGATGAGTCACCGTCGATTCTCGGTGTGTCATCGACAGACGGGCTTGAGGAGATAATCTGCGAACAATTTAATAGTTCATTACAAATCATCGGACTTATATACTTTCGCTTTTGATTCATGTCGCAAAATTAGTCAAACATATCGGGAAAAACAAAAAAAATCGAGTGTATCCAGTGGCAGATAGCCCCATCACCTCCGTTTTTTAACTTTTTTTGTGGTGATTTTCACTATATGATTTGTGTGTTCAAAAGTATTTATTTAACTTTGCAACGTAAAAATACGGATGCAAATGAAAAAGTCCTTCAGATTTATAGCCATGCTGTCTATCAGTATCATCAGTTTCATTTCGTGTATTGATGATGACGGCAACAGTGCGGATGCTACAGTTGATTTCGGTGCAAGAATGGACAGCATTTACCTCAGCGATCCAGCAGACTCTGTTTTCATCTGTGCTATCGACACAGCGCTTCAGGAGATGGGTTTGCTGAGCAAACACTACTCAGGAGTGCCGAGCATTCTGTTCAAGGAGTACGCCAAGGTTGATGTCAACTCCATCCCTTATGCTGTGGCTAAAGCAGTCGAGCAGGCGAACAGCACCTATAAGACAAGGATTGACGGTGCGACAAGAGATGTACTGCTTCGACATATCCAGGTGGCTAAGACTCCTGCGCCACTGCCTGTTGACAGCCTTGACGCTTTCTCAGTCAGGCTGAGTCTATTGTATGCTTTTTCGTCACCGGATTTGATTGTCGCTGGTGTGTTCAGTAGGCAATTCTGATTATGAACCATATTGTACGTATTTCCGGATATGCGGAGTTAATCAAGAGAGGAATCGTGTTCTTCTCTTTTTTTCTTCTGATTGCTGCCCTGCCAGCACAACCCCGATATGATTTCTCGAAAATCCACATGGAGAAACTGGGACGTGGTTTGATTGCCGTTCCTACGAAAACAGGCGACTCCGTTGCCGTGTCATGGAGACTGCTCAGGGAAGATGACCGGAATACGGCATTCAATCTCTACGAAGACGGAAAGAGGATTAACGATAGACCCATCGTCGGTCCGACTTTCTTGAAAGTCGCAAGACGGGGAGAGGGACATCCGACATTTGAGGTCAAGACCGTTGTCAATGGGTGTGAGAGCAAAACGGATCGTGGAGTCTTCCGTCTCAGCGACAATGTCTTGAATGAGTACATTCGCATTCCACTTGACCAACCCGCACCTGGTGTCACGCCCGACGGCAGGTCATTCTATTACAATGCGAATGACTGTTCCGTAGGTGATGTCAATGGTGATGGGGAATATGAGATTATACTGAAATGGGAACCTTCGAATGCAAAAGACAATGCTCATGACGGATATACGGGCAGTGTGCTCTTTGATTGTTACACCATTGATGGGCAGAAACTCTGGCGGATTGATTTGGGAAAGAATATCCGCGCTGGTGCCCACTATACTCAGTTCATGGTCTATGATCTGGACTGCGATGGTAAGGCGGAAGTGGTGATGAAGACAGGTGATGGCACTACTGATGGAAATGGGAAAGTCATCGGTGACCCATCTGCCGATCACAGAGCGGGAAACGGACGAATCCTGAGTGGACCGGAATATCTCAGCGTTTTCAGAGGTGAGACAGGAGAAGAACTGCAGACCGTAGCATATCAGCCGGAAAGGGGAAACATGATGGACTGGGGCGACAACAGGGCAAACAGAAGCGACAGATATCTTGCGTGTGTCGCCTATCTTGACGGAATGCGGCCAAGTGTCGTCATGTGCAGAGGCTATTACACCAGGAGTGTGCTCGTCGCATGGGACTGGGATGGTGAATCCCTCTGCCGTCGATGGATTTTCGACAGTGACATGCAGCCAGAGCACAATGGTGCAGGTCAGGGATTCCATAACATCCGTGTCGCTGACGTGGATGGTGACGGAAAAGACGAGATACTCTATGGTGCCATGTGTGTTGACCACGATGGCAGCATGCTCTATAACACACATTTAGGTCATGGCGATGCAATGCATCTGGGAACTTTCCTACCAGAGTCTGACAGACTGTACATATGGAATGTTCACGAGGGACATCCTTGTTCCGAACTTCATGATGCGGCGACCGGCGAGGTACTGTTCTCCATCCCGGCACACGATGATGTCGGCAGGGGAATGGCCGCTGACATTGACCCAACCAGTCCCGGAACTGAATTATGGTCATCTGCAAGTGGCGGAATCCGTAACGTGAAAGGCGGACTGACAAACAATCAAGGCAGGGTGTCCGTCAACTCAGCAGTATGGTGGGACGGTGACTCCTTGCGTGAGCTTCTTGACGGAGGACGTGTCAGCAAGTTCCGTTGGGAACGAAACACGTGTGAGATCCTTATGGACTTCACACGTGACTGTGTCTTCAACAACGGTAGCAAGAGCAACCCTTGTCTATCTGGTGATATTCTGGGAGACTGGAGAGAGGAGGTGATAGTGCGTACACGTTCCAACAACGAACTGCGAATTTACACTACCACCATGCCGACTGCATACAGCATGCCGACTCTCATGCAGGATATTCCATATCGTCTCAGCATCGCGAGTGAGAACGTTGCCTACAACCAACCTCCTGAGCCGGGTCAGCGCCTTGCCTTTGCCATCCGCCAGCCGTAGGTCGCCACTACGACGAAACAGATGAACGGAAGAAAGAAGGAAAGATTCACTGCAGGGAAACCCGATATCTCCTTCATGTCTATGATTGCGGCCTGAGCGGGTGGGAGTACAGACCCTCCGAGGATGGCCATGATGAGACCTGCTGCTCCGAACTTGGCGTCATCGCCCAGCCCCTTCAGGGCTATGCCGTATATTGTCGGGAACATAAGGCTCATACATCCGCTGACACCAACAAGGCAATAGACACCAGACCTTCCCTGGAAGAAGATCACACCACATATAAGCACCATTGCTATCGAACCGAAAAGCGTGAGCATCAAGCCTGGATTGAGGAACTTCATGAGGTACGTACAGATGAAACGGCTTACGATGAAGAAAGCCATCGCAAGAATGTTGTAACCCTGGGACAGCACTTCGGCCGCACGTTCATCGAGGACGGCGGGCGTATCGTAGTGGAGGATGGACAGAAGCCATTGCTCAAACTCGTTGGGCACCTGTCCCTGAAGCACTGGCGTGCCGTACTGGATGATGAAAGTCCAGCACATAATCTGCGCTCCTACATAGAAGAACTGTGCTATCACACCCTCACGGTAGTATTTGAGCGAGAAAATGCGACCAAGTGTCTCAAGGAAACGGATGTCATGGTTTTCCTCTCCTTTATTAGGCATTCTGACGATGCATATAAGCACCACTATCACGGCAATAGCCACCGCTATTAACAAATAAGGTGTGACCAGCACACTGAGGTCTGACTGCTTCAGCGCCTCGAACTGTGAGTCGTCAAGGAGGGCGCGCTCCTCAGTGGTCATCGGACTGAGCTTCGCCTGGATGAAGTTCATGGCCACGAACATACCTATGATGGAGCCGCACGGATTGAAGCACTGGGCGAAATTAAGTCGGCGTGTGCCACTTTCCTCATCTCCCATAGCGATGATGTATGGATTACAACTCGTCTCGAGGAACGAGAGCCCACAGGTCAGGATGAAATAGGCGACAAGGAAAAAAGCATAGATTCCTATCTCCTTGGCGGGCCAGAAAAGCAATGCGCCGAAGGCATACAGTCCAAGCCCCACGAGTACGCCTGCCCGATAGGAATACTTACGGATGAAGATGGCGGCAGGAAAAGCCATCGCGAAATAGCCTCCATAGAAAGCCAACTGAACCAATGACCCTTCGGTCACGCTCATTCGGAAAATTTTGGAAAAGGCCTTCACCATCGGATTGGTAATGTCATTCGCAAATCCCCACAACGCAAAACATGCGGTAATCAGAATGAAGGGGATAAGGTACTTCTTGTCGATTGTCTTGTTCATAACTTATTGTTTATAGAACCCATGTTTGATAAATTTGTATTATTCGGTGAATTTATAGAACCCACCTATAGGTTGTGTTTCCTCAGAACCTCACAAGTATTCTAAACACCTTGCCTGGATTGTCATGCCATTGCCTCATGGCTTCGAGTGCATGCTCGGGTGTCGTCTCGGCGGATACGAATCGGTCTATCATGTCAGGATGCTTCTCCACATACTTGATGGCGGCTTCGAAGTCTTTTGGGTTGGCGTTACGTGAACCGCGGATGTCCAACTCCTTCTTGACGATGAGCGAGGTGGTCAGTGCGATGTCGCTCTTGGCGTAACCTATACATACGACCCTCCCTGTGAATGCTACCTTGTTGATTGCCAACTGGTAGGTGGGGGTGGCGCCTACCGCCTCGATAACCACATCAGGGTCAGGAAGCGAACCCCATTCTTTCAGGGTGTTGTATGTGTGGTTAGCGCCAAGCTCCTTCGCCACTGACAGTTTCTCGTCATCCACGTCGGCTGCAATCACTGTTGCGCCACGTGCGACGCTCCTTATCACTGAGCCAAGACCTACCATGCCGCAACCGATGACCATGACTATGTCTGAGTCCGTCACACCTCCCCTGTCAACGGCATGGAATCCCACGCTCAGGGGCTCTACCAAGGCGGCAGCCCTGCATGAGACGGAGTCAGCAGGTATGACTTTCTGCCATGGGAGCGAGATGAACTCGCACATCGCACCGTCACGCTGCACTCCGAGTGTCTCATTGTTCTCGCAGGCGTTCACGCGGCCGTTCCTGCATGACGCACAGTGCCCACAGTTCGTGTAGGGATTGACGGTCACGATCTGGCCTTTGAGGAAACTATCCGGGACATTCTCTCCGATGTCCTCAATGACAGCCCCTATCTCATGACCCGGAATGCGTGGGTAGGTAACCATGGAGTTGCCTCCACGGAATGTGTTGAGGTCACTGCCGCAGAAACCAACATATCTCGTTCTTAGCAGTATCTCTCCCGATTGCACCTCAGGGTATGGGAGCACGGTGGTTCCCATATCAAAAGGTTTTGTGATTTGTATGGCATTCATTATTCGCTCATGTTTTTTATATAAGGTAATGTTTTCAGTTCCTTGAAACCATAGAAATTCCTTGCATTGTCTGATAGGAACTTCTCTTTTTCCTCAGGTGTCAGCTGGTCTGACTTCAGAATGAAATCGTACGACATCCTGTATGTTATGGCTGTTATTGTCCTCGGATAGTCAGACCCCCACATCAGTTTGTCCATTCCCACCATGTCTGCAGCCTCTCGTATTGACCTCACGGCGGAAGGGTAGGGATAGAATTCACTGTTGTATAGCCATGTGATTCCGCCTGACTCCACCATGACATTGTCGTTACGAGCCAACAGTATCTGTGACTTCCAGCTCGGTGTGGTGACCATCCCGAAATGGCCTATGGCTATCTTCAGGCCGGGGCATTCATCCACCACCTCCTGCATCTCACCGATCTGTCTCTCGTCGTCTGCCAGACACATCGACAGTATCTGGCCTCTGCTTTCCATCTCTTTGAAAAGCGGGATGAAATCCAAGAGACTCTTTCTGATTCTGTGACCAGGCATGGCAAAGGCCTTGAAACGTCTGTCCGGCCGGGGGCGTGTCGCCTGACCGTCAATCAATCCGCAACATAGGAACCGGTCCGGGTACTTGCCCTGCACTTCTGCAAGATAACCATCTTGATTGCCGTCGATGATTTCCTGCACCACCACTGCCGCCGACACCTGGGCGTAGTCCATGTTCGAGAGAAACACCTCTGCCGAGTTCCTTCCGTCCGTCATGAACGGTGGCAGCATCTGGACCTCGGTGCCAAGGAAGTTGCTGCGGCTGGAGTTTCCGTCGAGGGTCCTGACCGGAGCTCCGTCAACCAACGTGTCCTGACGAAGCCACAAGTGGCTGTGGGCATCAACGATCCTTATGTATTGCTCCATGACACACACATTTGATTTCCTATGATTTCCTTGACCTCCTCGACGAGAGCCCAGTCAATATCCTCTTCCACCCATTCGATGTTCCTGCGTACGTTGTCCGGATTGGCGCTGCTGAACAATGTGGTTGCTATCCTGTCATTGCTCACGGAATACTGCATCGCGAGTTTCTCTATTGGATAGCCCTTGGCGGCACAATGCCGGGCTGCTTTAGTGCAGGCGTCCTTCAGGCTCTGAGGCGCCGGATGCCAGTCGGGCGCACCTCTTGTGGAGAGCAAACCCATTGACAATGGCGAGGCGTTGATCACGCCGATGCCCTTGCCTTCGAAGTAATCGAGGAACTCGGTCAGTTTGTCGTCGTTCAGGCAGAAATGACAGAAGTTCAGCACTGACTCCACGGTTCCCTCCGGGACATGGTCGATGACCCATTTCAGGTTCTCCAACTGCAGGTCGGTAATCCCCACATGCCCTACTACTCCTTTGTCACGGAGTTCAACGAGCGCGGGAAGTGTTTCCTCTGCCACCTTGAGCAGTCCGCCCGGAAGTGACGCCTGGAACTCGATGTCATGGACGTTTATGATATCGATATAGTCGATGTTCAGTCGCTCCATGCTTTCGAAGACACTCTCCTGTGCTTTTTTGCCGGAATAGTCCCAGGTGTTCACCCCGTCCTTGCCATACCGGCCCACCTTCGTGGAGAGGTGATAGCTCTCACGTGGAATCTCTTTCAAGGCCTTGCCTAACACGGTCTCGGCTTTGTAATGTCCATAGTAGGGTGACACGTCGATGAAGTCCATCCCGCCATCGACGGCTGCATGTACGGCTTCAATGGCCAGGGATTCCTTCGTCTCATGGAAGACACTGCCCAACGATGACGCACCGAAACTAAGCGCACTGACCTCTAAGCCGGTCTTACCTATTTTATGTCTGTTCATAGCGTGCCGTATAGTAATTCAATATAGGTGGAAAATCCTCTCCATCATCTGCCATTTCTCATCCGATGTGGCGGCTGCGGGACACTCCTGGCATTGTGCCACATGCTCCTCCCATTCCTGCTGGTAAGGCAGTCCCGCCAACTGTGTCATCGCGGCACCCCAGTCGAAATCCTCGGGGGCGTCAACAATCATGACGACACGCGAACCGCAGAGATATACCTCCATCTCCAGGATGCCCACCTCTCGTATGCCGTCGATGACCTCCTTCCATGCGCCTTCTTTGCTGTGAATCTGTTTGTACTTCTCTATCAATTCAGGGTCGTCTTTCAGATCCATGGTCTGACAATAGCGCTTAACCCTGACCGGATGCTGATTTTGTGTGTAACCGTCCATATTTCATTCGTTAATTGACGCAAAGTTAGAAAAAATAATTGAAATCGACATGATTATTCCCCAAATTGTTTTGTCAATCGAAATAATTATCCTATTTTTGCACATCAAAACTTATCAATCCCAATCATCATGAGCAAGCCATACGTAGCGGGAATGGACATCGGTGGTACGAACAGCGTGTTCGGCATCGTTGACAGAGACGGGAACATATTGTGTACAGATTCCATTAAGACCCAGCAGTACAAACAACTTGACGAGTATGTTGATGCCGTCTGTGACGGACTGAGACCGCTTATAGATAAATTCGGCGGCATCAGTCAGATACAAGGATTCGGAATCGGCGCACCTTGTGCCAACTACTATACAGGCTGTGTGGAGGGAGCGGCCAACCTCGAATGGGGAAAGGGGGTCGCGCCTCTCGCGAAATGCTTCAGTGAGAGACTCGGCGTTCCTGCGGCGCTCACCAATGACGCCAATGCGGCCGCCATCGGAGAGATGAAGTACGGAGCGGCACGGGGTATGAGAGACTTCATCGAAATCACCCTCGGCACGGGGGTAGGCTCAGGCATCGTAGCGAACGGACAGCTCATCTACGGCCACGATGGTTTCGCCGGTGAGCTCGGCCACGTCATCGTAGAGAAAGGCGGGAGGCCATGTGGATGCGGTCGCAGAGGTTGTCTTGAGACTTACTGTTCTGCCACGGGAGTGGCAAGGACGGCCAGGGAACGTCTGGAACAGAGTGACGAGCCAAGTCTCCTGAGAGCCATCATAGACCGTCCTGTTGAGTCTAAGGACGTTTTCGAAGCGGCTGTCAAAGGTGACAAGATCGCGAAAGAAATCTTCGACTATACCGGCAAGATACTTGGTGAGGCTCTTGCTGACTTCACTGCCTTCTCCACACCGGAAGCGTTCATCTTGTTCGGCGGACTGACCAAAGCCGGCGACTTCATCATGGAGCCTGTCAGGAAATACATGGAGGCGTCAATGCTACACCTGTGGAAAGGCAAGGTCAAAGTCCTCGTCAGCCAACTCAAGGATGCGGATGCAGCCCTGCTCGGAGCTTCAGCCATAGGCTGGGACGCATGACATCGGCCGATGAGGGGAAAGACAGCGGCTCTCTCTCCGTCGGTCACATGTGCTTGTTTATTGTAACCACTCTTTATATACTCACATTTAATTTATCTACTAATCATGAGAAAACGTTATTTCAAAATCCTGATGGCTGTCTGCATGTTCGCGACTGCCGTCTCCGCATCGGCCATCGTCCCACCTGCAGGTGACAACCTGGAAGACGGTGCGACCTATCTGCTCCAGAACGTAAACACCCGTAGCATGTGGCTCGGGCATACTTCCTGGGATGGTGCCATCTGTTATGAGTTCGGTACATCAGAGAATTTCGTCACCTTCAAGTCCGTGAAGCAGGACGACGGCACTTGGTCGTTCATCGAGCAGAACGTGGAGGGCGACCCTAAGTATCTGGTCATAGTGCCAAACTACGTCAATCTTTTCTGCAAGGTAATAGGTGAGTGCCCTGACACTGAAACAACACCTCGGTTCAAGGTGGTCAATGTGAGTGACGGTGTCTATCGTCTCATCGCCGACGCAGGAAACTGGGCTGGCACCATCGGCTTCGATGTCCTCATGAATGCGGGCAACACATATCCTATCTGCCCTTTCTATGACAGCAACGTCTATCAGAGTGGCGACATCTACCATGGTTTCCTCACCGACCCGGAGACAGGAGAGCGTCTCATGGATGATGAAGGCAACTACTTCCTCGCCGACTCCACCACATGCCACTGGAATTTCGTGAATGTGGAGCACTACCAGGAGTACATGGGCAGGGCTGCCGCATATACCTCCATCACTGCATTCGAGAACAATTTCGTAAACAACGAGAACATCAACCCTGACTTCCATGATGGTTTCGCGGCGACTCTCGAAGCGGTCACTGCCATATATGAGAGCGAAGAGTACGACTATACTCTCGACAATCCAACGATCATTTCCATCGTGAACGCAAAGGTGAATCTCTACAACACCATACTTGAGGCCATCGCCGCCAATGTGACGGAAGACGCTGTGCTCAAGTCCGCTACCGACGCGGCGAAGAAGGCATTCGACAGCGTGACTGACCTCGTGGGAACGGAGTCGGCACTGAAGGCTCTCAACGCGGCACTGAAGAACTACAGGGAAGGTACCGGCGACTTCACCGCAGCCATCCAGAACCCAAGCTTCGAAGACCTCTCATCTCAGAACGGCAACCAGACCACTGGTGTGGAGGGCGCTCCTACAGGATGGAATGTCTATGTCAACGGCAACCAGATTGTCACAGCCGACGACGCCAAGAACGCCGGACTCACTGCATGGCACGGAATCAACAACGATGCCGACGGTGAGGCAATGGCCGGAAACTATATCTTCGGCATCTGGAACGGAAGCATCCCACGTTATGAGATCAGCCAGAAGATCGACGGGCTCGAGAACGGATCCTACATCGTCTCGGCAGGACTCATGGCAGGCGCGAACGGTAGTGGCAGCCGCATGACGACACAGAGAATCTTCGCCAATCTGAACTCCACATATTTCGGCTTCGCTGAGGAATACAACAGCGACGAACTCGACAAGACCGAAGTATATGGTTTCCAGGGCAACGACCAATACTACGTTACCGACCGCACCCTCTTCCCTATGCAGGTCAGGGCATACGTCTATGACGGCACCCTCACCCTCGGACTCCGCACCGACGGCAATGTGGCAGCCGCTAACCGCACTTCGTTGAACTCCGCCGGCGGTGACGGATGGTTCAAACTCGACAACTTCCGGCTGCAGTATCTCGGCTACATTCCAGAGGATGCATTCGGCATATTCCAGCACTTCTTCACGGAACTCCGTGAACTCTACGAATACACAGAGTTCATGAACGCGGATCTCAGAGCCTCACTCGATGAGAAGATGGAGGCATACAAGGCGATTTCGACCGAGTCGGATATCGAGACCATCAACAAAGCCATCTTCGAAGTCAGGGAACTCATAGTTGTAGTCAGCGAGAACGTGAAGGCATACAACAAACTCAGCGAGGCAATAGCCAGAGCGTGGGAGCAGTTCGAACTCTATCAGGACTACCCGGGAGCCGATGAATTCGCAGACGTAATATACGAAGTGGAGGATGGCTACGCAAGCGGCGTTTACACCACCGAACAGTGTGCCGAGGCCATCAAGCGACTCGAGGACGCTCTGCAGGCTTGCATCGAATCCAACGTCGTGGAGCCAGGCAAGGACATCACCAACCGCATCAAGAACCCAAGTTTCGAGGACACCTCTGCACAGGGTAAGGACGAGAGCGGTGGCGTTGAAGCCGCTCCGGCAGGATGGAACCTCGTGCTCAATGGTGTGGCTTGCGCCACTCAGGCGGAAGTGCAGGCACAGACTCAGGGCTGGTGCGCCATCAACCACGGGGACGCACTGACGGACACATACGATGAGGAAGGCAATGAATGGACTCACCAATATACCGACGGCGACCATCTCTGGGGTATATGGAGCGGCGCGGTTCCAGTAGTGGAAATCTCGCAGACGGTCGGTCTTCCAGCAGGTACTTACAAACTGTCGGCCGATGTCATCGTACAGAACGACTGGGCCGGGTTCAACCTCTCCACACAGCGCTTGTTCGCCGACGGATTCGTGACCATGTTCGGCAGTGAGGAATACTATGAGACCTATCTGCCTGAAGACGCTCAGGCTGCACGGCAGCATGACATCTGGAACGGCGAGAAGGACGTGAAGTACCTCACCTTCGCCAACAACTACCGTGACGCGAGCTACAGCTACTCAAGCATACCTTACACAACGAGCGTCATCTTCGGCACCGAAGGAAACGAACCAGTCAGGATTGGTTTCCGCACTGACCGCATCGACCCGGCGACAGGCGAGAACAGAGAACAAGCCTCGTTCGGTTGGTTCAAACTCGACAACTTCCGTCTCGAATGCATCAACCTTGATGTACCAGACGCGATTGAGTCGGTCGGTGGCGAACAGCCTCTCAGCAGCGGCAATATGTTCAACCTTGCGGGACAGAAGGTGTCTGACAGCTTCCGTGGCATAGTGATATCCAACGGTCGCAAGCAAATCCGTAAGTGACGGACAACGGGTAACCCCCGACGATTGACGAGGCCATGAGCCTCCGTCCATCCCAGACCGGTCATTAGGCAGTCATGCGCTAATGACCGGTCTGCGGCTTTATGGGGTCGCCGTCCAGCCCCTGAGAAACCCGTCAGTGGCGCGCTTTCGTTACCGTCCCTGACAGACAACGCTCAGGCGTCGCGGAGCAATCGCATGGAAGCGGCGGAGACAACGCTTGACCACGTCGGCGACTTCGCTCACCGAGGCCTGGGAGAGCGCATGCCGGAGCCTCGGTGAGCGTTCTCCCAGGCCTGGTCATGCGCTCTCTCAGGCCTGGTCATGCGCTCTCTCGGACGTACCGATGCGGAAGGGCAGACGTGGTCATGCGCTCTGTGTGGAGCGGGGAACCTGTGGAACCATAACGTGGAGTTCCTGGAGCAGGAGGAGGGCTGGGAACGCCCAGCAGTGTTCGTAGAGTTCTGCCCAATCCAATGGGAGTCATTGGTACCAGGCCGTGACTACAGGGCGGAGCCGTTCATCAAGCTTCATGTCGTGACAGACTGGGTCGGGAATACGAGTGATGGCAGCGAGAGCCAGGAAGACGGTCTGAAGGTGTTCGACCTATTAGAGTGCATTCATGAGCTGCTTGCCGGCAAACGTGGTGAGCGGTATATCGGTCTGGACTTGGTAGAGAGCCAGACTAACCACAACCACGAGGACTTGCTGGAGAACATCGAGGTCTATCAATGTGCAGTGATTAAAAAAATAAATTCTGCCTACCAGAATAGAAATTAGAATGATTTTTTTCAATTAGTTTTTTTACCCCTGGGTGTCGCCGTCCGTGAGGATCAAGGCGCTTTTTTTAGGGTAAAAACAAAAAAAACCGCTACTTTTTTTGGAAGTAACGGAATTTTTTGTAATTTTGCGGTCGGAAACCTCTTTGGAACAATGCCGGTATGGAAGGCCGTTCCTTAGGGGTTTTTCTATTTTACGATAGCGTAGAACTGCTAAATTTTTATTAAAAAAGCAAAAAAAACCGCTACTTTGTTGTAAGTAACGGAATTTTTTGTATCTTTGCGGTCATAAAAGCGACTTTTCAAGTTACCCTTCGTCCATGCAAGCATGAGACACACGAGGGAGGCGACGGAAAAGGCGTTTTTATTTTTTGTAAATTCTGATTATGTGCAAGTAATTACCATCCCTATTGCATCTCAACTTCATTTCAACCTCATAGCAGTCATCAATATATTTATAAACCTTGAAAATTTCATTCGGGTGGTCTATACTTGGTTCATCAGGATTTACCAATTCGGCTTCTTTGATTAAGTCGATAGCCTTCCTTGCGTAAGCCAACTTGAGAGGGTAAAGAATGTCATCTTGGTATTTATTTATTGTTTCTTGATAGAAATTTTTGTTGATAATCACCTCTAACCCATCTTTTGTATTTGTGTAGAAACGTCTTGCCTTGCATTTTCCAACCATTACTGAAGGCATTTCCTTTTTGTACCAATCAACTAAATCCTTTTGTGCACGTATGACTTGTGAGCGCGAAGCATGAATAGGTAATTTCTTTATCATTGTTGTCCGCTAAACATTCACACCCAAAATTTGATTCGTTGATTTGTCGGACAGCCGACTATATTCATGTATATCCACACGTCTAAAAGGGGAAAAACCGTCTATTGAGTCGTAATCAGGCAAATTGGGCATCTTATCAATCCGTATAACGCTACTAACAATAAAATGTTTAGCGGACAGCCGTTGTATTTACTTGATTATAGGGCTTGTACCTGTCTAATAATAGTAAAAACAAGGTCTAAGAACCGTTTAGCGGACAACAATATTTCTTTATCTCTAATTGATGTATGAGTTTACATGCAGCGCAGAGTTCGTTATCTGGAACGAAGGCGAGTTTCTCCTTGCCCAGGTCGCAGTCACGGCATCGGCGTATGGTGTAAGGGTTGTAGTCGGGGACTGTCTTCTGCTGGATACCAGGATTGAAATGGAAGATGCCCTTTGTGTCCTTGCCTGTAGCCTGTTCGCCGAGAGCCATGGCCTGGTCGTGTGGTGTCGGTTGGTACTTTGACTTTCGCACCTGTACGACGGTGCAGCGGCAGTTCCATCCGTTAGGAGGATAGTACTCTTCCCAGAAAGGGTCATCGATAGGTAGTGTGACACAATCGAGGGCTGCATGTTCTGGTCGCACCTTATCGTCATGCTGTGTGCGGTACTGGAGATAGTAGCGGTCTCCGTCCTGCTGGAACTGTTCCCACTTTGCCGCCATTTCTGCAGAAGCCTGCACGAAGTTGTATTCAGAGCGCAGATAGTTCTCGTTGTATGTGCGGTCTATTTTCCGAACGTCGTTCAAGAAGCGTTCGAACGGTTTTCTATTGCCATTCTCATCGAGTAGTGACGGGAAAGCCTCGTCGTCGTAAGTCGCACGATCAAGAATGTCCCCCAAGTCCTTCAGTGCCTTATCTGGTTGTCGTGTAGGTGATTACACCGAGGTTCCTGCCTGTCGTCAGGTGTCGTTGGGGCATGAGGAACAACCGGGAAGTAGGGCGAGGACTTTCCGGACATATCGCATGTGGCGATTCGCCAATGACCGGTCTGGGCTTATCTGACAGCGAAGAGTTCTGTCCATGTCAGGAATTGTTTGGTAGTGCGTGGCCCGAAACGGGACAGGCTGTGTAGAGCCTGCTCGAGTGTCTTCTCCTCTGTGAGCCGTGTCTTCGAGAAGAACTTGTCGGCAAAGCAGATGATCTGCTCCTCGTGTGTCTCGGGAATGAGGTCCCTATGAGGAAGCGGCAGGTCTTGTTCCTCGATGTCGAGGCGTGTGAGTCCGGCTCCTGTATGCCGTTCACATACCCTGGCGTGACGGGGGTAGCCTTCGGAACGGAGGATGTCGGCCCCGATGACGCCATGGCGGATGTATGGCTCGGTGCCGAGACACTGAATGCCGGCCGCATCGCAGCGGAATATCCCGATGTCGTGGAGCATGGCTGCTTCTTCGATGAACTGAAGGTCGAGATTCCATTCAGGATGGCATCTGGCGATTGAAAGCGCCTTGTCTGCCACACTCCGTGAGTGTGTGACGAGGATGTCGCGGAGTGGGGACGTGGCTGGGTAGTATTTGTCGATGATCTCTTTGTACATGATGTTTCCTCTGTGGGTGTGGTGTGACTGGAACTGGGTGCCGGCCGCTAAGTGGGAATCGCGGTCAGTGCCGGCCGGAGTCGTTTTGCTTGTACCAGAAGAAGTGCTTGTGCTGCGCTTGCTTCTCCTTGTCGGAATGGGCTGAGAACACTGGCTCGAGTGTATAGGGGTCAAGACCTGTGTAGTACATCTCGGTGCTGAGTGTCATGGGCGTAGGGGTGAATTCCTGGACCTGTTCGAGACGGAAACCCAGTTTCCGGGTCTTCTCGGCCAACCTGCTCATGTCTTCCTCCTTGCAGCCAGGGTGTGCGCTTATGAAATAAGGAATTATCTGCTGGCGGAGGCGGTTCTGACGGCAGATGTCGTCGAAGATGCGCTTGAAGTCGTAAAAGAGCCGGAACGGAGGTTTGCGCATCATTCGTACAACATTGTCCTCAGTATGTTCGGGCGCCACCTTCAGACGGCCGCTGACATGATTGACGATCAGCTCGCGGGCATAGCGCATGCCGCTTTCACGGTCACTCATGAGAAGGTCGTAGCGTACTCCGCTGCCTATGAAGCTCTTCTTTATTCCCGGCAGGGAGTCAACACTGCGATAGATGTCGAGAAGCGGCGCGTGGTCGTTGTTGAGGTTCTTGCAGACGTTAGGGAATATGCATGACGGGCGACGGCATATGGCACACAGTCCCCGGTCCTTCCCGCACATGGAGTACATATTGGCACTGGGTCCTCCGAGGTCGCTGATATAGCCTTTGAAGTCAGGCATGGCAATGACTTTCCTGACCTCGCGCATGATGCTGTCCTTGCTCCGGCTGCATACGAACTTGCCTTGGTGGGCGGATATGGTGCAGAACGAGCAGCCGCCGAAGCAGCCTCTGTGTAGATTGACTGAGAACTTGATCATCTCGTATGCGGGGATGGTCTTCCCCTTGTACCGGGGGTGGGGCAGACGCGTGTAAGGCAAGTCGAAACTACGGTCGAGCTCACCTTGCGACATAGGAGGGAATGGTGGGTTGACGACAACGAGGTGTGAGCCGACCTGCTGGATGAGCGTCTTGGCGTCGAGACGGTTTGACTGCTCCTCTATCAGCCGGAAGTTCTCTGCCTGTGAACGCTTGCTCGCGACGCATTCCTCATGGCTATGGAGCATGACGGCTTCATGGCTCAGGGTCAGGCCGGCGGGAGCCAGGTGGGCTGTCTGCGGCACTGAGCGGAGCCGGGCGGTGAGGTCGGACGGACTCTCGTGGTACAGTCGGGCTATCTCGGTGATGGGTTGCTCGCCCATGCCATAGATGAGGATGTCAGCATGGCTGTCAACGAGAATGGACGGACGCAGTCTGTCCTGCCAGTAGTCGTAATGTGTGAGTCGGCGCATGGAGGCCTCGATGCCTCCGATGATGACAGGTATGCCGGGGTATAGTTCCTTGAGGATATGGGTATATACTATGGTCGGGTATTCGGGCCGCTTGTCGAAACGCCCGTCGGGGGTATAGGCGTCTTCGGAACGCAAACGCCGGTTGGCAGTGTATTTGTTGACCATGGAGTCCATGCATCCGGGCGAGACGGCGAAGAACAGCCGTGGCTTGCCGAGTTTGCGGAAGTCGCGGAAGTCGCCATGCCAGTCGGGCTGCGGAACGACTGCCACCCGGTAGCCTTCAGCCTCGAGGGTGCGACCTATCACTGCTGTGGCAAAGGACGGATGGTCAACATAGGCGTCGCCGGAGAATATGATGATATCGGCCTGATCCCATCCGAGGCGCTCCATCTCTTTGCGTGTGGTCGGTAGGAAACTCATGGTTTGAGGGATGTTAGGAATAGTGACATGAGATTGGTGCGCTCCTGCCTGGTCCTGAATGACTCAAGTGGTATTCCGCATACCAGGGTCTTGTGCCTGACGGCGGCCGCACAGGCGTGGTCGGGATAGACCAACAGCGAGGTCGTGCCATCGGCGGAGAACGCGGACTGGGTAGGGACGCTGTAGGATTGTTCGTTCATCTCGCTGAAGTAACTGTATGTATATACTGAGTCAGGATCAGTTACGAACCCGTCTTTCCTCACCCTGTTGGATGGCCGAGGAACGAAAGACCAGAGAGTGTCGATGTTCGCACCGGTGATGAGGAGCGGTCTGTCCTTGTCAGCATAATGCGCGAGGGCAGCGACGAAGTCATCGTCATAATTCTTCTGGACACCGCATATCACGTCTGCAAGGCTGAACGACTGCAATCTCACCCTCCCGTCTGACACCGCTCCTGAGCTGACGGAGCAGAAGGAGTGGCCTCCGACATCCTTGATGGCATTGCCGTGGACAAACGGGTAGTCAAACGTGTTGCCCATTATGAGGCGACCTTCGAGTTCGTCACCGCTATGACCTGTGGCATTGCCACCCGATGAACCGATGTGCTGAGTGCTGAAGACCTTCTGCCGTCCGCAGAACCCGGCAAACAAGCCGTACTGGACACCAGGGTCACGGTCGAGGTCGAAGCCCAGTTTGTTCCCTGTGTTGATACGAGCCGGACCTTCGAGGCGGGTGAAGGCATTGACGATGAGTATCGTGCCTTCGTTGTCAGGCGCTGAATATACTGAGAGAATCTCGGAAGGGAAACTGACTCCACCCTTGTTGCCTGCAACGACTTTGTAAGAGTAGATATGTCCCTTCCGGATGGATAGCCTGCATGATGTGCCTCTGACCTTGGTGCCGTTGTCGAAACCATTGTCATCGGTTCGGGTATAGACGATGTAATACTGGGGAGAGGCGGTCGGCTCCAGCGGATCCTCCACGGGAGTCCATGAGAGTTCCGCCTGTTCCTCGTCATCTGACAGAACGGCGGAGAAGTCCTTGACGGGAAGTGGCTGCACTACGTACTCGCGCTTGTGAGTGGCGGAGACGTAGCGCAGTAGGGACTTATAGACGGAGCGGGCGAAATCGAACTTGAACTGCGGGTCATAGCCGAGACACATGTCGAAGAAATTCTCGTGTGAGAGAATCTCGAGAATCGCGGAGGGAATCGTAGGCTCACGAGTCTCGCAGTAGTCCTTGTCCAGGACGGGACGGATAGGCCAGCCATATTCCGAGAGGTCGGAAGACAGCCCGGAGAGCAGGGTGCTGGATATGTCATGCGAGGCATAGCGGTCGATGCCGGTGTAGTAGGTGAGGGAGTCGGGAGGAGTGGGAGGGGCGAGAGTGTCGGGGGAAGTGATGAAAGATGTGTCGGGGGAAGTGATGACTATCTTGTGGAACTTGATGCGCTTGGTGGTGCAGGCAGAGAGGGAGCCGGAGAGAGTCCCGTCGCGTGAGTATCCGGCATCGGAGTGAAACGCTATCGCCAACTCGAAAGGCACATTGCGGCCGGTGCTGTCCTGGACGAACATGGAGCCGCCCGCCAGTTCGTTGACTGCGCGAGGGCGTGAGTATAGGTCGTCTTTGTAGTCGTCGGTCCCATGATAGTGGTCATATACTTTCTGTGACAGACCTGCCCACTGGGTGTAGTAGCGAGAGGCCTCTGCCCAACGAGGAAGTCCGCTTACCGTTCCTCCACCGAGAATGTTCCCCATTCCCGAGCCAAAACGCACCGCGTCAGCGCTGATGACACCTTTCTCGCCAGACTGGTTGGTTAGCACCACACAACTGCCGTCGTTCATCCCTTCGTCAAAATCGAATGTGCCGAGATAGACCCAGGTGCTTCCGCCTATTCTCTGATTGACCATGTACTCTGTCATGACTCCTTTGTGCCATACTTGGTAATGAGCGTCGGAGACACTTCTGGGGAGTGTCTGGTAAGACACATATACGGCATATTGTCCGGACTGTGGTATGTAGGGTGTCCATGTGACTGATGACACCTCTTTTGATGACGGAGCAGTCTCAGTCTGGCGTGCCGTTCCCTCGCGGAAAGGGTTGTCTGAAATGGAGTATGTGTCCCGTGTCTGGGCGAATCCGGCACTGTCGGATTGGAGCCAGCTTGTCTTGCCGAGTGTCTTCTCGCTGTAGAGTCCGTCCTGTGAGGGAGCGTCGTTGTCGATGATGACTTCATGGTTCTGCCAGTCCCGCTCCCGTGGGGTATATACCACGGCGCCTGCGTTCTCCAGCATAGGAATGATGTACGGAATGACAAACGTCTGTGTGAAAAGGTCTTCGGTAGTGCAGTAGAGGCGTGGGCGTTGCCAGTCCCAAGTGTGTCTCGCTGCCTTGTAGAACCGTCCGTGGCTCTGCCATACCGCGAGATGAGAACCTTTGAAGCCTTTGTCTGATGTCATCTCCGTGCTTTCGTTCTTCATCCAGGGGTTGTCGGAATACTCTTTATCCCACATGCGGGACTTGTCTGGATTGTTCTTGCGATATCCGTTAGGCACCATGTCCTCAATCAGCCGGCCTGCAGTGGATATCTCAATCTTGAATTTGCTGATGGAGTCAGGCAGGAACGAACGCACCCGGTCGTAAATACCTTCTACGATGTCGGAGGTAAACGCCTGCTCGTTGAAGCCTCCTCCGACTGCGATGCTGATGGTCTTGTCCGTCAGGCTGACATTGTAAGACAACAAGGCGGAAGGTTTCAGCTTCTGTCCCGGATGTTTGTATTGGGCGAGATAATTGTAGATGGAGTCGCGCGTCTGCGCGTCTGCTCCAGCGCCTGCAAGGGAATGAAGCAGCAATGTCAGTATGAGTAGTCTGATGTGAGCCAATTGTCAGTTGCTTGGAGTGCATTTCTGGAATCCGACCAATCGGTCGTACCTTTCTCCGAATGCACGATGGTAAATGTACACATGATATTCGTTCTCTGTCTGATAGAAGTCCCCCTCGGTAAGTTCGGTGTGTCCGATGCCGTCTTCATCGACTACAAGATACTGATAGTTGTATGAACCTTGCTTGAGAGGCAGCGTTATCTCATATTGCCTGGCTACGTCGTTGTATTCCATCTGGTAATACGCATCGTAGCTGTTGTCGGTCAGGTTGCCGTTGAGATAGACCTCTCCTCCTGGAAGCCTTGGGGACACCAATGTGAAATGAGTGTGGATGTACTCACTCTCTGTGTCAATCTCGGCGTCGTATTCGTTGCGGATGAGATATCTTCCGTCCTGATCCTGATCGTAGAGATAGTTTTTGCGTGGTTTGTCGGGATAGAGTTGCGCATGGTAGTCACCACGTTCGCGGTAGATACGATCCACGTTCATCATCGGAACTCTTCTGTCGATAATCTCAAAACGGCGGTACTCGTTACCTGCCGTGAAGATGAGCTTTCGGTTGAAACTGTACTCGAACTGGTTCGTCCTGATGTAAGTGGGTTTGATGCCGGAGACGTGAGTGTCCCATCTCCTGTTCTGGATGACCACAGGCTTGAATTCCTCCTCCGGGTTGACCACTCCGTAGTTGGGGAAGTTGAGCTTGAACGACAGTTGCTGGTGGTTTTTCCTGGTGTCTATGTCGGTGTTACCGCTGACTGTGACGTCTATTCCCACACGTGGCTCGAGTAGGCTGAAACAAGCCTGTGCCACCGGCTCCTCGTCTCCGTCCTCGAAAAACTCGACGAGATAGTTGCCGCTTATGAGGAGTCTGACATCCTTGTTCGGAAGAGTGAGGGTGTAGTGGTTGTATTCTGTCTCTGTGTTCATGGACTGTGTGTAGTTCTCTAAACGGTTCACGCCGTTCAGTCCATCCATGTAGTCACCCTCGAAGATGTCGGACTTCTGCCAGTCTGCGTCACAGTGAGAGATACGGTAGGTGTATCTGACGTAGTCGTGCTGAAGGTCGTCGAATGAGATCTGCACTGTGTTCCCTCCACCCATAGCCATGACAGGTGGTGCGTCCCACACTCCGTTCACTATGACCTGCACGGTCTTGATGCTCTGAAGGAAAGACGCACTCTGCTGTGCCCTCAGCGGGACGTTGAGGAGTGTGAGGAAAATCAGGAGGAGGACTCTTGAGTACATGTCAGAACCCGAAATAGTTCTTTGCATTGAAATAGCTGATGTCCTCGACCATCTTCTCTGCCTGGGCGATTTCCGATGCGGGAATCTCTCCGTTTTCGATGTCGTTGCCAATGAGGTTGCAGAGGGTCCTGCGGAAGTATTCGTGACGCGGATAGGAGAGGAAGGAACGTGAGTCCGTCAGCATTCCGACGAAGCGGCTTAGGAGACCGAGGAGGGACAGCGTGTTCATCTGGTTCTCCATGCCTCGTTTCTGGTCGAGGAACCACCATCCAGAGCCCCATTGTATCTTTCCCGGAACAGTTCCGTCCTGGAAATTGCCGAGCATGGTGGCCACCATCTCGTTGTCGGCTGGGTTAAGGTTGTAGATAATGGTTTTTGTCAGTTTGCCTTCGATGTCAAGACGATTGAAGAACTTCGACATGGCCTTTGCCGTGTTGAACTGGCCGATGGAGTCAAAACCGGTGTCAGGACCGAGAAGATTGAACATCCTCGTGTTGTTGTCACGGATGGCTCCGTAGTGGAATTGCTGAGTCCATCCTGATTCGGCGTCCATCTCAGCAAATCGCATGAGCATGCAACTCTTGAATTTCAGAATCTCATCGTATGAGAGGTTATTTCCCGAATAGACTTTGTCGAAGATGCTGTTGATTTCTGAGTCGGTGTAGTCTGCGGCATAGAACTCTTCTATTCCGTGGTCTGAGAGTCTGCAACCGTTCTCCGCAAAGAAGTCGTGACGTTTGCGTAAGGCGTCGAGGACATCGTTGAATGATGATATTGAAGTTCCGCTGACTTCGGAAAGGCGTTCGATGTAAGTCCGGAAGGTCTTAGGGTTCTCCACAGCCATAGCCTTGTCAGGTCTCCATGCCGGAAGCATCTTGACCTCGAATCCACTTTCCCGTGTCTGTTTGTGGAAACGCAAATCGTCAACTGGGTCGTCAGTAGTGCAGACGGTCTCGACGTTGTATTTGCGCATCAGGCCTCTTGCGGTAAATGAAGGGTCGTTCTGAAGCCTGTCGTTGCATTCCTCGAATATCTCATGGGCAGTCTCTGGCTTTAGCAGCTTGTTGATGCCGAAAGCGGTACGGAGTTCCAGATGAGTCCAATGATATAGAGGGTTCCTGAAAGTGTAAGGGACTGTCTCTGCCCATTTCTCAAACTTCTCCCAGTCAGTCGTGTCCTTGCCTGTGCAATACTTCTCTGCAACTCCGTTAGAGCGCATTGCCCTCCATTTGTAATGGTCTCCACCGAGCCAGAGCTCGGTGATAGACGAGAATTTGTGGTCATCAGCAACCATCTGAGGTACCAGATGGCAGTGATAGTCGATGATCGGCAACTTGGATGCGTGGTCATGGTATAGATGCTCGGCGGTCTTTGTCCGAAGAAGGAAATTACTATCGTTGAAATCTTTCATTGTTCTGTTATTGGTGGGTTTTGTTGGTTTTCTGCTGGCATCGGTATGAGGCAACAGGTTATTATGAAACATCTTTTGTGTTGTGACCGTCTCAGAGTATTGTCTTGAGGGCATTGAGCATCCCTTTCTCACGGATGAGGTCGAGGTCTTTCTTGATGAGTGCGGTGAGACCAGGGATGAGGTTCAGATTCTCGCGCCAGATGAATTCAGCTGCAAGCACGCCCTCCGCCACCGTCTGAGTGTCATCGGTCATCCATAGGTCTTTCAGAAGCCGCATTATCTCAGGGGCGTCGTTAGGCGTGATGGCTGTTCCGTCCTCACGTTGACCACCCTTGTAGTATGTTATGATGGCTGCGAGACCGAAGACGAGGCCCTCAGGAAGATGTCCTTTTCTTTCGAGGTAAGTCTTTAAGCCGGGAAGGTCACGTGTCTCGTACTTGGGGAATGAGTTGAGCATGATGCTCGTGACCTGATGGTCAACGTATGGGTTGTTGAAACGCTCGAGAACATCACTTGCGAATTTCTCAAGTTCGTCCATAGGGAGGTTGAGGGTTTGCATCAGCTCATCGAACTGAACCTTATGAATGTACTTTCCGACTGTCTCATGGTTGCAGGCATCCCTGACGATGTTGATTCCTGACAGGAACGCCACAGGCGAGAGGACTGTGTGCGGACCATTGAGCAGTGTCACCTTGCGCTCGTGATAAGGTTTCTCTGACTCAGCGATAAGAACGTTCAGCCCTGCTTTCTCAGCCGGAAACTCAGCCTTCAGGTCTTCTATGCTCATGTTCTCAGGTCTCTCGATTACCCAGAGATGGAAAGCCTCTCCTTGTACGACCATCTCGTCACGGTAGCATATCCTCTTCTGGATATCCCGTATGTCCTTGCGGGGGAAGCCTGGTACGATGCGGTCAACGAGAGTGGCGCAAACATAACAACAGTCTGTAAACCAATTTTTGAACCCTTCGTACTTGCCGCCAAAGTCATCTTTCCAAAGCTCGATGTACTGGTAGATACACTCCTTGAGATGGTGGCCGTTGAGGAATATGAGCTCACATGGCATGATGATAAGCCCTTTGTCTTTCGCTCCGTTGAAGGTCTCATACCGACGGAACAGCAACTGTGTCAGTTTGCCGGGATAACTGCTTGCAGGTGTATCGCAGAACTTGCATGCAGGGTCGAAGGCAATACCCGCTTCCGTTGTATTGGAAATGACAAATCTGATTTCCGGTTGCTCAGCCAATGCCAAGAACGCCTGATTCTGAGTATATGGATTCAAAGCGCGGCTGATACAATCAATTCTTGTGAGCTTATCTACTTTCTCGCCATTCAACCGTCCTTGGAGGTTCACGTGGTAGAGGCAGTCCTGACCGTTTAACTTGTCAACCATACCATTCTCGATAGGTTGTACGATGACTACGCTTGAATTGAAGTCGGTCTTGCGATTCATCTTATATACAATCCAGTCAATGAAACAACGAAGGAAATTGCCTTCACCGAACTGGATGATTCTCTCCGGGGCACTACTTTTCGGTGCTGTACGCTTGTTTAGTGATTTCATATTGAACTTGTTTTGGTGGGTTCTATAAATTCATTTCTTGCGATTTTGAGATTTGTTCCGAGCAGGTTGCTGTGCGGAAGGAAGGAATCATGCGGGCATAATGACTGACTGTAGGGCAGCAACCTGCCGGAACAAAGCCAAAAGCGCTGAAAAGGACCATATCACCCATAGTTGTGAATTTATTATTTCTTCGGTGAATTTTTAGAACCCACCTTTATAGGATTCTGTCAGATTACCCACAAAATTACAAAAAAAAAATGAATAGTCAACATTCAGTATTGAAAAAGTGAGTGGTCTATGTGTTTTTGACGGTAATATCAACGAAACCGATACAAAAAAGGCTGTCCGTTACTCACGCAAGAGACAGCCAACACAAACACAAAATAAAGCACGACTTTCTGCACATTCATAGCAGTGCAAGTGAAAATATCAATGTCAAATTTGCCTTTGTATTCACATATTCAGGCAAATAACACTGCCGTGCAGAAGTGTGGAATTACTGTATTCCAGTTTCCTTTAGATGTTTCTGCCATTTCCAGGCTGACAGAAGTATTTGTTCCAAAGGTGTGTCAGCCTTCCAGCCGAGCACCTTGTTTGCCTTGTCAACATTTCCCCAGATAGCCTCTATGTCACCTTCTCTGCGAGGACCGATTTTGTAGTTGAGTTCTACCCCGGTCGCCTTTTCGAATGAGTTGATGAGCTCAAGTACGCTGTATCCATGTCCTGTACCGACATTGAACACCTCGACTGCTTCTTCAGACTTGCCTTCGAGAATGCGTGCCATTGCTGCCACGTGAGCCTTTGCGAGATCCACTACATATATGAAGTCTCTGATGCAACTCCCGTCAGGAGTGCTATAGTCATCTCCGAACACCGTCAGGCACTCGCGGATGCCGATGGCGGTCTGTGTGAGATAAGGAATGAGGTTGGCAGGCACGCCATTAGGCAGTTCGCCGATGTGACTTGACGGGTGAGAGCCGATAGGGTTGAAATAGCGGAGTATTATGCTTTTGATAGGTGCGCCGCTATGTACGAAATCCTGTATGATCTCCTCATTCACCTGCTTAGTGTTGCCGTATGGACTTTCGGCTTTCTGTATGGGAGCCAGTTCCGTGACCGGAAGGTTCTCCTTCGATGGCTGTCCGTAAACTGTGCAAGAAGAGGAGAAGATGATTCCGTCAACTCCGTAACGTGGCATCAGTTCAAGCAGGTTAATCAGTGAGTTGAGATTGTTGCGGTAGTACATCAACGGTTTCTGTACTGATTCGCCTACTGCCTTGCTCGCTGCGAAGTGTATGATGCCCTTGATTCCCTCGTGTTTCCTGAAAACGTTCTCCAACGCTTCGAAGTCACAACAATCGACTTTCTCAAAAGCCGGACGTATGCCTGTTATCTTCTCAATTCCGTCAATGACACTTGCGTCTGAATTTGAAAGGTTATCAACAATAACCACATCATACCCAGCCTCCTGAAGCTCAACCGTGGTATGGGAGCCTATGAACCCCGTACCACCTGTAACTAATATTGTATTACGCATTTGTCGGTTAGTTTGTACGTAAAAGTGAATGTGCGAATGCAAAGTTAAGCATTTTTTCGATACCAACAAAACAAAGAATGGATTTTTTTCCTAACTTTGCACTGGTTTATTCATAAGTTGTACAATTTGGCAAGTATATATTTTAGGTCGCATGTCAGGGCGTTCTTTTTGCTCTGTTCGCTTCTGGCTCTTTGTGGGTGCTTGAATTCAAACAACCATAATCCATTCAATAACAAGGATGATGAGGCTCGTACGTATGATCTTGAGGATATCCAGAATGGAGGTGAACTGATAATACTCACTCTCTATGGGGCAAATTCCTATTTTGACTTCCATGGTGAGGATTTCGGCTATCAATACAGGTTGGCTGAGAACTTTGCAGAGAAAATCGGAACGTCAATCCGCGTAGAAGTCATGCATGATGAGATAGAGCTCGTCGGCAAGTTCCTGTCGGGTGAGGGTGATATGATAGCCTACAACCTGCATGTCACGGACAGTCTCAAGGAACGGCTGCTGTATTGTGGTGAGGACGAGATCACCGCTTTTGTTGACAGCCTCAACCATCTGTCCTTGCCTGACCGGCAAGTACGAGGCACTGACGACATCCCTCCAGCCACAGACTCCCTCTCGATGGCCTGGGCTGTACGGACGGAGTCGCCGATGTTGGCGGAAGCAGTCTCTGAATATCTCGCGGTGAACCAGCCGCGGTTCCACATAATCAGCCGTCAGGTGAAAGACGACGGCCGGACGAGGAAAGGTGACAGGCACTATACACCGCGAATCAATGCCATGACGACAGTCTTGGATCCGACAAGAGGAATCATATCGCCATATGACGACCATTTCCGTACCTCCTCGGTTGTGTGCGACTGGGACTGGCGTCTGCTTGCGGCTCAGGCTTATCAGGAGTCAGGTTTTGACTCTCATGCTGTCTCAAGGGCGGGGGCAAGGGGCGTAATGCAGATTATGCCCCGGACTGCCCGTGGATATGGAATCAATCCGGAGGACCTGTTCTCGCCATCATCGAATATAAAAGGTGCGGTGTCCATTATCCGTAACATTGACAGACATTACTCCGATATCAGCGACCGGAACCAGCGTGTCAATTTCGTACTTGCCGCATATAACGGTGGTATGGGGCATATCGACGATGCACGTCGCCTTGCCAGAAAGAAGGGACGGAATCCTGACGTATGGAACGGCAACGTAGATGAGATGGTGCTCTCCCTCATGACCCCTGACTCGTACCGCGACCCGGTTGTGCAGTACGGTTACATGCGAGGTTCGGAGACCTATCAGTATGTACGCTCCATCCGCAGTCTATGGGAATACTATCGCAGTATTCGGGTCAGTTCACCTGATTGATGGGTGAGCCGCATATAAACGCATTGATATTCTCAGCGCATATGCTTATCAGTCTTTTACGCGATTCCACTGATGCCCATGCTATGTGGGGGGTAAGATAGCAGTTCTTTGCTTTCAGAAGTGGGCTCTCCGCTGTAGGAGGCTCTGTATTCAGGACATCTGCTCCATATGCCTCTATCCAGCCAGAGTCGAGCGCTTCAGCCAAGTCGCTTTCTACGACAAGCCCACCTCTGCCTGTGTTGATTAACACCGAGCCTTGTTTCATTATTCTCAGGGATTCCTTATTGATCATTCCCTTGTTGCCTGCTGTCAATGGACAATGAAGGCTGACGATGTCGGAATTCCTCAAAAGGGTGTGGAGATCAACACTCTCAATGCCGTTTTCCAGTTCCGCTTGCCTTTTTGATGTTACCGCCATGACCTTCAGCCCGAATGCAAGTGCTATCCTTGCGACCTTCATGCCTATGTTGCCAAGTCCGACGATGCCGATGGTTTTGCCGGCGAGTTCGTGGACTGGTTCGTCCCAGTAGCAGAAAAGCGGGCTTCTCGTCCAACGTCCCTCTCGGTTCTGCCGGGCGTAGTGGTCAACGTGGTTGAAGATGTTCAGGATATGAGACCATACCATCTGTGCCACGCTGTCGGTACTGTAAGCGGGGATGTTCGTCACAACGATGCCATGTTCCCTGGCGTATGCTATGTCAACCACGTTGTACCCAGTCGCCAGAACACCGATGTATTTCAGTTCTGGCAGTTGGCTCATGATGGTGGAATCTATTACGACCTTGTTGGTCAAAATCATGTCGAAACCCTTGCATCTTTGCAGAGTATCCTCAGGCGAGGTCATGTCATACACTTTGATTTCGTCAAGTCCGACGATGGAGTCCCAGCTGAGATCCTGTGCGGTGACGGAAAAACCGTCGAGAATTGCCACTCTCATTGTTGTCCTGATTTACTTTTGATGCGCAAAGTTAACAAAAAAGAATAAGAACCAGCGAATATTTTCCGTATTATGTATATTTTTCGTATCTTTGCGCGTCGCATACACCACTTATTCTGTATGCACTGACATGGGCAGATGAACAAAGGAAACGTAAACAGACAGATTGATGACGATGCCACTTATGACCATGTGATAAAGTACACAGGTCTTTTCGGTGGTGTTCAGGGACTGAACATGCTTGTCAATATTGCCAGGAACAAACTTACGGCATGGCTTCTCGGTCCTGTCGGGACTGGTGTCATCAGCCTCCTATCCAACTTCATCGAACTGCTCCATCACTCCACCGACCTCGGTCTTTGCTTCTCATCCCTCAAGCACGTCTCCGAACTCTTCGGCACAGGTGACGAGCAGCGCATCAGTCGTTTCATCCAGACTGTCCGGTTGTGGTGCCTCATGGCTGGTCTGATGGGTATGCTCATCTCCATGTCCATAGCTCCGTTCGTCACCTGGACAGACCCTCTCAACGTCTTCATCATATCCCCTATCATCGGAACACTCACTGTCATTGCCGGTGAGCAGGCGATACTCAAGGGCACCAAGCAACTCAAGACAGTCGCCGTGATTTCCGTTCTCAGCACCATTGCGACCCTTGTCATCACCGTACCTATCTACTTCATCTTCGGAATCATGGGGATAGCCGTGGCTCTGCTCCTGAATCACTGTGCCATATTGCTGCTGACGCTGCGTTTCTCCACCCGACGCTACCCTTATCGTCTTTTCTCATCACTCATTGGTGAAGGCCGCCCGTTTCTAAGCCGGCATTTCAGTGCCGGAGTACCGATGCTCATCTTAGGAGTCGGCTATGTCATTGCCGGAGTGTTCGGCAAGGGTGCAGAGTTCGTCATACGTCATTTCATTCTCGAACAAGCGCCGAGTCTGGAGCAAGGTGAAGTTGAGGTGGGACTTTATACCAGCGGATACACCATAATGGTCTCATACGCATCCTACATATTCACGGCCATGGAGGTGGATTTCTTCCCGCGTCTCTCGGCGGCGGCGCATGATATGACGCGCAGCAACAGGATAATAAATCAGCAGATTGAAGTATGCGCACTCCTCATAGCGCCTCTGCTGGTATGCCTTGTGCTTCTCATGCCTCATCTCCTACATCTGCTCTATGCCCAGAGCTATCATAATGCCATACCTATGGCAGTTTGTGCCTCCATGCTCATGTTCTTCAAGGCGTTCTTCGGACCTGTCGAGTATCTTGCCCTTGCCAAAGGCGACTCCAGGATGTACATGTTCGTGGAACTCTGTTACGACATTGCCATTGCCGTGCTGATACCTCTGTCATATAGCCGTTACGGACTGATGGGCTGCGGCATAGCTTTGTCCGTCATCGGATTCCTCAATGCCATCTTCGTCTATTCTCTCTATTCGTGGAAATACAGGTTCCGTTTCCATACCCGGCATGTGATATTCCATGTCATCCAGTTCATCTTGCTGCTCACCACCATCCTTGCCGTGATGCATGGTGTAACCACTACCGAGAAGATGCTGAAGTGGAGCGTAGGACCGATATGTGTACTGATGTCCGTCTTCATTTCATTCCGCATACTCCACCGTGAGACAACCGTCATACAGACCCTAAAACAGAAGATATGCCGAAAGTCTCGGTCTTAGTAGCCGTCTATAATGCCGAACGCTACCTCGACGAGTGCATCCGTTCGCTGCTCCGCCAGACTCTCACCGACATAGAGGTGGTCTGCGTCGATGACGCCAGCACCGACTCAAGTCCCGATATCCTGATACGCTATGCGGCTGATGATCACAGGATGACAGTCATCCGCAATGACGAGAACATCGGACAGGCTTGCTCGCGGAATATCGGCATCACTTACTGTCACGGCGAGTATATCTGTTTTCTTGACAGTGATGACTGGTTCGATGATGACTCGTTGGCGAAGGCTGTCCGCCCCCTGGACGACAATCCCGACGTGTGGTGCTCCGTGTTCCGTCTTTTCCGTCATTTTGAGCCGGAGGGAGTGGTGGAGGAGCATCCTTCGCCCATGATGGACAGCGTGGGGAGATTGTTGTCTCCCATACCAGGCAAGGAGGCCATGTACCTCTCCATTGACTGGACCCTCCACGGTGTCTATATGGCGCGGTCGGAACTCTTTCGCGATTATCCCTACGACACCGCGACACGCTACTACAGCGATGACAACACCACTCGCATCCATTACCTGCGCTCTCCATTTGTGGCACAGTCCGACGCCGTCTATCACTACCGCCGTCATGCCGCCGCCGGGACGGTCAAGGTCTCGATGCGTTCGTTCGACCATATCCTCGCCAATCTCTCCATGCGAAACACGCTCGCGAAAGAGAACCTGCCGGGAAAGTACACAGACCGTCTGGAACTCTGCTCATGGTACAATTACATAGGAGCCTGCCGCATCCACCATTTCCACCACCGTGAATTCACTGCCGACCAGCAACGTGAGATACGACGGATACTCAGGTACGTACTACACACATTCTCGTTCTTCCGTCTGCCACTCAGGGTGTCCATGCGTTTCGGATATATACCTATAAGGTGGTTCTGGCTCTTCATGCTCCAGCAACGAATCTTCTGGACACTCAGGACAAAACTGAAAAAGAACAACCATAGTAATAACCAGTCAAAATCACGATTATGAAACGTAGTCTATTGATCGCAATCCTCTCATTGCAGACTTGCATCGCTTTCATCAACGCTCAGGTCTCACCTAAGTTCGATGGCGTTACCCCTTATGTCATCCAGTTCTCAAACAGCAAGCTCACTGTCGCGCGGACCGGCACGGGCTCCAACGTGCAGACGGTGTCGCTCAACAGCGATGACGCCGCCCAGTTGTGGTGCTTCTCGGGCAGCGCTCTCAGTTGCCAGATCCGCAACAAAGACGGTGAGTACCTCACCTACAACGGCTCCCGGCTGCAGACCTCCGTCTCCGAGGATGCGAGCGGATGGAAACTGGAACAGTCAACCAACTCCTCCTACAAGACATCGTGGGAGATAAAGTGGCTCGGCGCTTCAGACTCCAAGTCCTACGTCAACCAGTTCGGAGGTACGGGCGTCGGCAAGGAACTCGGCCTTTGGAACAAGGGCGACGTCAACAACCCTGTGGTCATCATTGACCCGTCTGACATCGAGTACCCCGACTTCAAGGTTGCCGGCGCTTCCTCTTTCAGTCCGGAGCACCAGCTGACCCTTTGGTATGACCGGCCTGCGACCCTTACGGGTGTCAACAATATCTGGATGGAATACTCGCTGCCCATCGGAAACGGCCAGCTGGGCGCGAGCCTCTTCGGCGGAGTCCATAAGGACGAGATACAGTTCAACGAGAAGACCCTCTGGACCGGTGGCCCGAACGACTTGGGAGGCTACGGGCAGTACAAGAACTTCGGCTCAGTCATCGTGGAGGACCTCTCCGATGTGTTCGGCTATACAGAGTCAAAGTCCGCGAAGGACTATGTGCGCTACCTCGACCTCGAGAATGCCACCGCCGGCGTGAGCTACACAAGCCCTGACGGTGGCACGAGATACTCCCGTCTCTACTTCTCCTCGTATCCCGCCCAGATGATAGTCGCCCGCTACAAGGCCGACGGCAAGGACAAACTGCACCTGAAGGTGAGTTACCAGATGGGTGAGGAGATTGACGCCCGCGGGCTGTCCTATTCTGTCAGCAAGACCGGTGACGCTTACGCCACGTTCCTCGGGAGCCTCTCCACCGTGGAGTACAACACTCGCATGAAGGTCGTCCCCGTCGGCGAGGGCTCCACAGTCGAGAAGGCCGATGACGGCCTCGTGGTTGACAACGCGTCTGAGGTGGTCATATACCTCACCGGCCGTACCAACTTCGACGGCTCCGTCGCCTCGCGGTCATCAGGAACCGCAGCCGAGCTCCGCACCGCGGTTCTCGACCTGGTCAAGTCAACAGCCGCCAAAGGCTTCGACGAGGTGTACTCCGAGCATGTCGCCGACTTCCGTAGCCTGATGGGGCGCGTGAGCCTCCAGCTCGCCGGGGCTGAGGCTCCCACGTCATTGCCTACGGACGCACTCGTGGACTACTACAACGACAAGTCCAAGAACGTGAAGGGGACCGAGCCGTTCGTCCTCTTCCTCGAGCAGCTCTACTTCTCCTACGGCCGCTATCTCGAGATCAGCTCAAGCCGCGGCGTTGACGTCCCGAGCAACCTGCAGGGCATATGGAACAACCTCAGCCGCGCACCGTGGAACTCCGACATCCACACCAATATCAACGTCCAGATGAACTACTGGCCGTCAGAGGTGACCAACCTCAGCGAGATGCACATGCCGTTCCTCAACTACATCATCACCAATGCGGCGAGCGCCAACTGGCAGAAGGTGGCGAAGAGCTACGCGAAGGTGTCGAAGGGCTGGACGGTGTTCACGGAGAGCAACATCTACGGAGGTATGAGCACATGGGGAAGCAACTACTTCGTAGCCAACGCATGGTATTGCTCTCACCTCTTCAACCACTACCGCTTCACCCGCGACAAGGACTACCTGCGGCGTGCGTTCCCGGCGATGTGGTCGGCTGCGCAGTTCTGGATGCAGCGAATGATCCGTGACCGCGGATATGACTCCAAGGTCAGCAACAAGGACTACCGCGGCACAGCCTACAAGTCCTCGCCCGACGGCACGTTCGTCGCCCCTGACGAGTATTCCCCGGAGCAGAACGACCATGCCACTGAGGACGGAACGGCTCACGCCCAGCAACTCATCTACGACCTGCTGACCAATGTCCGCAAGTCCGTTGACATCCTCGGGCAGAGCTCTGCCGGACTCACTGACGAGGAACTGGCTGAACTCGACGACTACATACAGGACACCGACCAGGGCCTGCATACGGAGCAATACACCGCATCGTCGCTCAACGGCGCATGGACGAATCCTCGCAACGGCGTCAAGAAAGGCGACCTACTGCTCCGTGAGTGGAAATACTCACCCTACGATGTCAGCGGCGACGCTTCCCACCGGCATCTGTCACACCTGATGGCTCTGTATCCTCTGTCCACACTCTCACCGTCAAGCCCTTATTTCGTGCCGGCGGTCAACTCACTCAAACTCCGTGGCGACGAAGCCACAGGATGGTCCATGGGCTGGAAGACCAACCTCTGGGCACGCGCGCTCGACGGCGACCATGCGCACATCATCATACACAACGCACTGAAACACTCCACTTCCTACGGTACCAACCAGTACGCCGGAGGTATTTACTACAACCTCTACGACTCCCATTCGCCTTTCCAGATAGACGGGAATTTCGGAGTGTGCTCCGGAATCGCTGAGATGCTGTTGCAGAGCCACACCGACACCCTCCGCCTGCTCCCGGCAGTACCTTCCGTCTGGCCATACGGGGAAATCAAGGGCCTGAAGGCAGTGGGCAACTTCACGGTCGATCAGGCATGGGAGAACGGCAGGCTCACAGTCGCCACCATCACGGCTGTGCTAACCCTTCCTTGCCCTGTCACCTACAAGGGCATAGCCGACCGGCGCGTGGTCAACTCCAAAGGCGAGGAAGTGGCGTGCAAGTATGTCAATGAGGACTGCATCGTGATTGATGCCGTCGCCGGTGAGTCATATACCATCGACATGAGCCAGCAGACCACCTCTGTCCGCCGGCCAGTCGCCGAGGCGCTCTCCATCAGGAACGATGACGAACCCATCACAATATGTCCATAAGATGGTTCTGGCTCTTCATGCTCCAGCAACGAATCTTCTGGACACTCAGGACAAAACTGAAAAAGAACAACCATAGTAATAACCAGTCAAAATCACGATTATGAAACGTAGTCTATTGATCGCAATCCTCTCATTGCAGACTTGCATCGCTTTCATCAACGCTCAGGTCTCACCTAAGTTCGATGGCGTTACCCCTTATGTCATCCAGTTCTCAAACAGCAAGCTCACTGTCGCGCGGACCGGCACGGGCTCCAACGTGCAGACGGTGTCGCTCAACAGCGATGACGCCGCCCAGTTGTGGTGCTTCTCGGGCAGCGCTCTCAGTTGCCAGATCCGCAACAAAGACGGTGAGTACCTCACCTACAACGGCTCCCGGCTGCAGACCTCCGTCTCCGAGGATGCGAGCGGATGGAAACTGGAACAGTCAACCAACTCCTCCTACAAGACATCGTGGGAGATAAAGTGGCTCGGCGCTTCAGACTCCAAGTCCTACGTCAACCAGTTCGGAGGTACGGGCGTCGGCAAGGAACTCGGCCTTTGGAACAAGGGCGACGTCAACAACCCTGTGGTCATCATTGACCCGTCTGACATCGAGTACCCCGACTTCAAGGTTGCCGGCGCTTCCTCTTTCAGTCCGGAGCACCAGCTGACCCTTTGGTATGACCGGCCTGCGACCCTTACGGGTGTCAACAATATCTGGATGGAATACTCGCTGCCCATCGGAAACGGCCAGCTGGGCGCGAGCCTCTTCGGCGGAGTCCATAAGGACGAGATACAGTTCAACGAGAAGACCCTCTGGACCGGTGGCCCGAACGACTTGGGAGGCTACGGGCAGTACAAGAACTTCGGCTCAGTCATCGTGGAGGACCTCTCCGATGTGTTCGGCTATACAGAGTCAAAGTCCGCGAAGGACTATGTGCGCTACCTCGACCTCGAGAATGCCACCGCCGGCGTGAGCTACACAAGCCCTGACGGTGGCACGAGATACTCCCGTCTCTACTTCTCCTCGTATCCCGCCCAGATGATAGTCGCCCGCTACAAGGCCGACGGCAAGGACAAACTGCACCTGAAGGTGAGTTACCAGATGGGTGAGGAGATTGACGCCCGCGGGCTGTCCTATTCTGTCAGCAAGACCGGTGACGCTTACGCCACGTTCCTCGGGAGCCTCTCCACCGTGGAGTACAACACTCGCATGAAGGTCGTCCCCGTCGGCGAGGGCTCCACAGTCGAGAAGGCCGATGACGGCCTCGTGGTTGACAACGCGTCTGAGGTGGTCATATACCTCACCGGCCGTACCAACTTCGACGGCTCCGTCGCCTCGCGGTCATCAGGAACCGCAGCCGAGCTCCGCACCGCGGTTCTCGACCTGGTCAAGTCAACAGCCGCCAAAGGCTTCGACGAGGTGTACTCCGAGCATGTCGCCGACTTCCGTAGCCTGATGGGGCGCGTGAGCCTCCAGCTCGCCGGGGCTGAGGCTCCCACGTCATTGCCTACGGACGCACTCGTGGACTACTACAACGACAAGTCCAAGAACGTGAAGGGGACCGAGCCGTTCGTCCTCTTCCTCGAGCAGCTCTACTTCTCCTACGGCCGCTATCTCGAGATCAGCTCAAGCCGCGGCGTTGACGTCCCGAGCAACCTGCAGGGCATATGGAACAACCTCAGCCGCGCACCGTGGAACTCCGACATCCACACCAATATCAACGTCCAGATGAACTACTGGCCGTCAGAGGTGACCAACCTCAGCGAGATGCACATGCCGTTCCTCAACTACATCATCACCAATGCGGCGAGCGCCAACTGGCAGAAGGTGGCGAAGAGCTACGCGAAGGTGTCGAAGGGCTGGACGGTGTTCACGGAGAGCAACATCTACGGAGGTATGAGCACATGGGGAAGCAACTACTTCGTAGCCAACGCATGGTATTGCTCTCACCTCTTCAACCACTACCGCTTCACCCGCGACAAGGACTACCTGCGGCGTGCGTTCCCGGCGATGTGGTCGGCTGCGCAGTTCTGGATGCAGCGAATGATCCGTGACCGCGGATATGACTCCAAGGTCAGCAACAAGGACTACCGCGGCACAGCCTACAAGTCCTCGCCCGACGGCACGTTCGTCGCCCCTGACGAGTATTCCCCGGAGCAGAACGACCATGCCACTGAGGACGGAACGGCTCACGCCCAGCAACTCATCTACGACCTGCTGACCAATGTCCGCAAGTCCGTTGACATCCTCGGGCAGAGCTCTGCCGGACTCACTGACGAGGAACTGGCTGAACTCGACGACTACATACAGGACACCGACCAGGGCCTGCATACGGAGCAATACACCGCATCGTCGCTCAACGGCGCATGGACGAATCCTCGCAACGGCGTCAAGAAAGGCGACCTACTGCTCCGTGAGTGGAAATACTCACCCTACGATGTCAGCGGCGACGCTTCCCACCGGCATCTGTCACACCTGATGGCTCTGTATCCTCTGTCCACACTCTCACCGTCAAGCCCTTATTTCGTGCCGGCGGTCAACTCACTCAAACTCCGTGGCGACGAAGCCACAGGATGGTCCATGGGCTGGAAGACCAACCTCTGGGCACGCGCGCTCGACGGCGACCATGCGCACATCATCATACACAACGCACTGAAACACTCCACTTCCTACGGTACCAACCAGTACGCCGGAGGTATTTACTACAACCTCTACGACTCCCATTCGCCTTTCCAGATAGACGGGAATTTCGGAGTGTGCTCCGGAATCGCTGAGATGCTGTTGCAGAGCCACACCGACACCCTCCGCCTGCTCCCGGCAGTACCTTCCGTCTGGCCATACGGGGAAATCAAGGGCCTGAAGGCAGTGGGCAACTTCACGGTCGATCAGGCATGGGAGAACGGCAGGCTCACAGTCGCCACCATCACGGCTGTGCTAACCCTTCCTTGCCCTGTCACCTACAAGGGCATAGCCGACCGGCGCGTGGTCAACTCCAAAGGCGAGGAAGTGGCGTGCAAGTATGTCAATGAGGACTGCATCGTGATTGATGCCGTCGCCGGTGAGTCATATACCATCGACATGAGCCAGCAGACCACCTCTGTCCGCCGGCCAGTCGCCGAGGCGTTCTCCATCAGGAACGACAACGGACTCATCACAGTAGCAGGTAACCCCACACAGGTGAATGTCTATAGCACTACAGGTGTGTGCCTTCTCTCCACCGACCGCCCTTCCTTTCGGCTCGACCCCGCATGGGGAGTCGTGATGGTCAGTGTCACCAGCGGCCAGACCACCGAGACGTTCAAGACACGCAGCAGATAAGACGGAAACTCATCCGCGCGACGACATCGGCTGTCTGAACGACTTTACACACAGCCAACCGTGCCGGGCGAGACAACACGCAGAGCCAGCCACCAACCCCGATGGCTGGCTCTGTGTGTACAGGCACACCCGTTAATCAGCGACATGCGAGGTGTCCGAAGTGTCCGTGAGAGCGCACGACGAGGTCTGAGAGAGCGCATGACCAGGTCTGAGAGAGCGCATGACCAGGTCTGAGAGAGCGCATGACGAGACCTGGGAGAACGCTCAATGAGGTGTGGTCATGCGCTCTCCCAGGCCTCGTTGTGCGAAGTCGCCGACGTGGTCTTGTTTTACATCAGCCGCGTCCATGCGCTCGCTGGACGGCGTCTGAACGTAGTCTGCGCGGGGTGGTGACGATAGCGTTCGGCTGATGGGTCGCGCGGGGACTGGATGGCGAACGCATCCGGGTCGGATCGGGTCGGTTAGTGCTATGACGATAGAAGACTCGGGGTTGTCTCCGTGTCTCTCTGGCGGTCGGGTGTGATGCTGCTACGGCGTGAGGCCGCTCCCGCTTATATCTCAGGTAGGTTCCTGTATTGTTTAGGTGTCATCTTGTATGCGGTGCGGAAGACACGGATGAAGTAGCTATGGTCTTCGAAACCGCATTCGGTACTTATCTCATTGATGCGTTTGTTGGTTGTCTTAAGGAGCCGTGAAGCCTTCTCAAGCCGGCAGGCGTTGATGAGTGCCATGGCGCCGCCCTTGCCTCCAATCACGACATTGATGCGCCGGTTGAGCTGGCTGCGGCTCAGGCACAGACTGCTGGCCGCCTCCTCGACGGATATGCTGCCGGAAAGCATATTGGCATTGACGTAGTCGATGAGTCCGAGGAATGTCTTGCGGATTTCCTCGTCATATTCATCGAGTTTCAGTGTCGCCGGACTGAGGAGCATCGTCGATGGCATGACCTCGGTGACGTCTGCGCTTTCGCAGTCCATGGTGGTCTCGGCATCCCCTTCGCTGGCGGCTGTCGAGTCAGTGTCAGGCTGCTGCTCATTTGTGCTGGCGTTGGTGCTGGACTGTCTGGATGAGTGCCGGTTTCGCTGACGGAGCAGCATCAGCACGATGACAGCAAGGATTACAGTCACGGCGATGATGATTGATAGGACGATGGCATGGCGCTTGCTGTCACGGCGGTGGCGCTCGGCCTCTTCCTCTTTCTCGAATATCTCCTTGTATTCAGCCGACATGAGCAGCGACTTGTCTGTCTGGATGCTGTCTTTCAGTGACTTGGCGTAAAGCAGGAATATGCGTGAGCGTTCCGGCTCCTTGTCTTTCAGGATGAAGGATATCTGTTCGTTGACATTGACTCGCAGGTATCTGTTGCCAGTCTCAGCGCATATGTACTCGGCTTCAAGCAGCCATTTGTATGCCTCGTCGTATTTGTTGATGGCAGTATAGAGTTGGCCAAGCTGCTTGCAGTTGATGGCGAGGGAATTCTTCTCGCCTATCTGGCGCAGCAGTTCGTCGGCTCTCAGGTAAAGCGTCTCAGCCTGCTTGAAGTCCTCCATGGCCATGTAGGCATCTGCCATCTGAGAGAGCCTTCGAGCAATGCCGAGTTGGTTACCCGCCTTTCTGTCAAGGTCATAAGCCAGTTGGGCGTAGTGCATTGACTCTTTCGCTTTGCCGGCATTGAGGTAGGCTTCTGAAAGTATGCCGTACCGCACGGACAGCCTGTCAGGCGATGGCAGTGACTTCTCGTAGGCAATGGCCTGGAGCTCGTAGCGCACCGCATCCTCTGGCTTCTCCATTGCCATGACTATGGCGGCGAGGTTGTTGAACGAGGAACTGAGCCTGCTCTTGTCGCCGAGGATGCTGTCGGTCTGAATGCATTTGCGCATGGTCTCGAAAGCGCGTTCCTGATCGCCTATGCGGTGGAAGAGAGTGCCGAGCATGGAATAGCAATCGCTGCGGATGCCGAGGTCATCCATGAGTTCGGCGTTGCGGACTGCCATGAGACACATTTTCAGAGCGGGAACGTAATGTGCGTTGTCATAGTAATAGTACGACATATACAGGCACATGGCACATAAGATCTCCTCTTCATCATTGTCGTTGGTGAACACATACAGGCTGTCTGCGCACCCGAGGGCGTCAAGGGCGACGATAAGACGGTTCGCCTGCTCGATGTCAACCTTTCCATCACGATGCGCACACTCGTAGAGCGAGTCTATGGTCTGTGACTGCATACTGATTCCCGCACAACAAAACAATAAAGAGAAGACAAGATGTTTCATCCTTGAATTTGAGATTTTTAATAGTTTGGAGTTGCAAAAGTACAAAAAAAATACCTTATCCGAATTGTTTTTCCCATAAAAAATCCTCTTTTGGCGCAAAATCAAAATAGACTGAGCAAAGTGTTGATAACAAACGTGGTATTATTGCATCATGCGTCGAAAGTACAATTTCCGCATGAAAAAATGCGTCGAAAGTACAATTTTTTGATTAGTAAGTTCAATTGCATGATGGGCTTACTCGTTACCTTTGCGTCATTGAATAGTAAACATATATTAACATGAGAAAATTTCTATCAGCACTCGCCCTGTTGCTTCCGTTTGTGGCAATAGCGGCGCAGACGAATCACTGGACTCCGAAAGGGAATCAGGACTACAGCGCAGAGACAGCAGTGTTCATCAGGGTGTATGTGGGCGGCAGAGTCATCGGTAACGGCTCGCAACAGACGTTGGAGCTCGGAGCATTCATCAACGGAGAGTGTAGAGCCATGAAGACGAGCAAGGAGGCCAATACCCAGAACGTCATCACCATGCGTGTGGCCGGAAATCCCGAGACTGAGCTGAACCAGACAGTCAGTTTCAAGGCCTTCTACAACGGAATCGAGTACGATTTCGCGAAGACCATCAAGTTCATTGGCGACGGCAACCACGAGGTAATCCCTATCGACTTGTATCTTGACGAGGTGAAAGGCATCGTGGTCAAGGACAATCCAATCAAAGTGGAACAGAAACCGTCCGCATTCCCGTACACGGTCGATATAGCCGATTACGTCACGTTCCAGTACAATGGTACGAAGGGTGAGTCGAGTGTGGCTGGGCGTTTTGCCTATGAGGTGAGCCAGCAAGCGGCCACTTCTTCTGACAACATCGAGACAACTGGCTCGGAGGTTAGAATCAAGACCGGCAAAGATGGCGATGCCTATACACTGGATGTCAAGGCCAGCTACTACCTTCCAGGAGCCACGGAATCGGAGAAGAGTCTCAGCGGAACAGCGACGATCCAGGTCATTGTCGTGACAGTCGGAGTCACATCCATCACATGCGACATAGAGTCCATTGACAAATTCTTCGCATACGACAACCTCAAAGACTACCTCAGTTCGCATCTCACCATACTTCCTGCCGATGCCGACAACAAGGATTTCAAGCTCGTGTGCGCCGTAAATGGCGTGACGACAGACATGACAGTACCGACCACTGGTGGGGAATATACGGTGATGATAGCGCCTGTGAACCCCGACCAGTCATTCACCTCAGACAAATACCCGAAAGTGAACGTGAAAGTGTATGTCCGCCCGCTGTCAATCAGCACACAGACCAAGAGCATCAGCTTGAAGGTGGGTGAGAAGCCGCAGGAACTCATAAAGGGGAAACTGTCGTTCGCATGGCCTGAGCATAAAGACCCCGGTGCATGGGCGGCCAATGAGGTCAGCTACACCTACGATCCGGAGGAAGCGGTCAGCCCAGAGGGTCTGGCAGTGAAGAAGGGTACTGCCAAAGCCACTGTTACACTGACGGACGGAGTCACGGTGATGCCAGGCTCGGAGCCGGGTGACGCATCGGTCGAGATAGACCTCGACATTACAAGTGCGCTGAAAATCACATGGAGACAGGTGACGACCGACTTCCTGAAGACCGGCAGCGTCTCAGAGTCGGTGCTTGCAAGTATCACGGTTGATAATCCGGCAAACGAGCCGTTCGATATCGGCGACGTCAGCGTGAAGTTCCCGGAGAGATACACAGGAAAGCCTTATGCGGAACTGTCAGAGGTGAAGGCGCCTGCGGATGCCTCATCCAAGGACTACTCCATGATGATCACACCGAGGTTCGCAGGTAAGGGCATTCCGTTCGACCTTGTGTATGACGGTGATGTGCTGCCTATGGCATCGGTGGACGGAGCAATCGCCTCGCCGTTCGTCAACATCAAGGTGCAGCAAGAACTCAGACAGGGATGGAACTGGGTTTCCGTCAATGCCGGTGAACGGGAGGGCATCGCCCTCGAACGGGCCATGAAAACCGACGACCTGATAGAGATACGCTCACAGCAACAACTGACATTCAACGACAAGGGCGGTCTTGGACTCTTCGGCGACCTTACGATACTGAAGCCAACCGACGGCATGTATAAGGTGCATACGAGTCAGCCGTCGGCCATAACGCTCGGTGACGTGAGCGTGTTCGACCTGAACGAAGCATATGCAGTTGCCAGAAAAGGCTATAACTGGATCAACAACCCATACGAGTTCGACATCACGGCTGACCGTCTTGCCGACTTCCTGAACGGAGTAACACCGGAGGATGGGGACATGATTATCACAAAAGACAACTTCGCCACCTACAAAGCATCAGATGGGACATGGGTCGCAGGTCTGGAATTTGCCTTGAGGGAAGGTCAGGGATGTGTGTATTACACCAATCAGGAATTGGTGACATGGGCGTTTAACAAAGACCTCATGCCAGCAGACCCAGGCAATGGCGTAAAGTCAAGGCAGACAAATGCCCGCAAGGAGGTGTTCTCCTATAATCCTCATGCCTTTGCCGACAACATGGCTTTGATTGCCAAGGTGGAAGGTCTGCAGAACGCAAGTCACTACTCTATAGGAGTCTTCGTAGGTGATGAATGCCGCGGACGGGGCGAGTTCGTTGACGGCGATATCGCATTCATCAACGCATCGGGCAAGGCAGGGGAACGACTGACGTTCGTGCTCCATGACTATGAAAGCGGTGAGAGCTATGAAATGAATGAGGTCCTCAACTACACCACCCGCAAAGGCAGTCTCAGAGAGCCAGTCATGCTCAGTGCACCTTACGTGACCGGCATTCAGACTCAACCTGGACTCAAGAGCGAGGAGCCGGGCATGAGGACTTACAACACAAGTGGGCAAATTGTAAACAGTTCATACAACGGCATCGTCATCAAGAACGGCAAGAAGTATCTGAGCAAATAACCACAAGCAATCCGCCGTAGGAACGTGAGTCCTGCGGCGGATTCTCACGAAGGACAGACATGAGGAAACTCGCAACAGCCTTGATGCTGAGCGCCGTATGGATGGCACCTTGCGTTCTGCGTGCCCAGAACATCTCACAGATAGCCGAAAGTGATCCACTGATAATCTCTGGCGCTGTGGGGACACAGAACACGTTTCACTATACCTCAGGGACAGACTATGCGTCACCCCTGAGCAACACGATATACGCCAACCTTAACATCAGCGTGTATGGTTTCACCATGCCGTTCTCCTTGTACTATGCGAACAATAACACCGACTTCAACTACCCACATCTCTCCTTTAACCTGAATCCGTCGTATAAACAGTGGACAGGCCACTTCGGCGAGTCGAACATGGCATTCAGCAACTATGTGATGAATATGTCATTCAACGGTGCCGGCCTGGAATACAACGACGGTAAACGCTGGCGTGCGTCGGCTTTCTACGGGCGGATCAGGAAAGCCGTCAATGATGACCCTACTGACCCACTGGCTCGTTCTCCTCAGTACAAACGTATGGGCTGGGGATTTAAGGCTGGCTATGGCTCGGGAAGAAACTACGTTGACATCTATTTCCTGCGCGCCTATGATTGCTTGAACTCCATCAACGACGAATGGCGTGACAAGCTGAAGGCTCAGGAGAACATGGTGGTGGGGGTGAAAGGCTGTATCTCCCCACTGAAATGGTTAAGTCTCACCGCCAATGCAGCAGGGAGCATCTTCAACACAGACGCCACGGCAGAGAAGGTGGACGTAAGGAACGACTTCGACAAGATATTCGATATAAGGTACAGCACACTCGCACGCTTTGCCGGTGACATGAACGTCAACCTGAGCCTGAGGAACTTCAACACAAGCCTGTCATACAGGTTCATCCAGCCAGACTACACATCGCTCGGACTCTACAGCATCAACAACAACTACCACAGTCTCGGAATATCCGCAAGCACCACTCTGTTCCGGAAGATCGCTCTCTCGGGAACCTTCAACGGTCAGGAGGACAACCTGACGAACAAGCAGCTCTACACGACCAAGGGCTATATCTATGCGGTGAACACATCGGTGCCGTTGGCAAGCAACATGGGAGTCACCATAGGCTACAATGGCTACACACAGGATCAGGGTGACGGGACGGCAATAGTGACCGACTCATCGAGAATCCACAGACAGATGAACAGCTTCTCCATCTCACCATATTATTCCCTCGACGGCAACACACTCGGCCACACGTTTGGTGTGTCAGGCAATTACGTGGAGAATAAGGACCTCAACAAGTATGCTGACGGCAAGAGCGATGTGAGCACGCTGGCTCTCGGCGCAAGCTACAACATGGATGTCAAGCCTTGGGAGGTCAATCTCAACCTATCGTACAGTCATCAGCAGTCCGACGGCTATAACACCCGCTACAGTAGCGACGTTCTCACATTCACTACTGGACGTTCGTTCCTCGAAGACAAGAACCTGAACATAAGCGCATCGGTCAACCTCGCATACAACGAAGTGAAGAGACAGTCGAAGAACCTCTCCATCGGTGGTAGCGTCAGCGCTGGCTACACGCTGGGGAAAGTCCACCAGTTCAGTGCCGCAGCCAGTTTCAACAAATACGGAGATGTGAATATGACGAAAAAGCGTAGCAGCCTCGACGTGACTGACATTTCCTGCTCGCTCAACTATACATACACCTTCTCCATCGTGGCAATCAAGAGCAGGAAACACCGCATGGAAGAGAAGAGTAAATCGGAGGAGTTAATGAGGCAGGAGGCGATGGAGACCCTGCACGACAACGTGGATACGCGACTTTGACCAGGAATGACCCATGCAGATGAAAAAAATACATAGAATACTGTTGGCAGTAGCAGTTCTGACGTTCTCGGTGCAGAACGCCAAGGCACAGGATATCATGGTGAACGTATCAGCGAAGAGCAACATACTTCCACCTCAACTCCTGCTCTACGTCTCTGATCCGAGCGAGTTCTTCAACGTTCAGTTGGTCAACACCACATCCGAGGAGCAGCGAGTGTATCTGTCGCTCTGCATGACACATACGATGCCTGATGACGGGCTTCTGGCAGCCACTCCTGACAGATACCAACCTGCACGTCCCTTCGTAGTACCGTCGAACGGGGTCTATTCCTTGACCCTGAACGACATGAAGAACCTTTTCAACCACATACCATCATCAGCCATGAAGATTCCAGATGGTCTGATTGAAGGCTATGCCAACGGATCATTCGGATTGTTGCCTGAGGGCGAGTATATGATAAAGTTCGCTGCATTCCGATGGACTGGAAACAATCAGGATTCACCTTACCTTCTGAGTTCACCGACAAGCGGTCAGTGCATGTTCACGGTCTGCTACAATGCCCAGGCTCCTACGTGGATTCAGCCGTTGGTGATGTTCGGCAACGAAAGCGAACCAATGGAGATTGACCCCAAAGCGCCTTTGTTCACATGGTCTTCGCCAAGCCTTACATGCAACCCAGCGCAACAGTACACCTATGCCATTCGCATAGCCGAGAAACTGGACTTCCAGAGTCCTGACGTGGCTATCAGCGAGGGGAATACAGTCTATTTCAAGGACGGGCTGCTCATGCCATCTGTCACCATTCCAGCCAACGTAATCAAGGAATTCAGCGCGAGCAAGACATACGTAGCCCAGATCACCGCAAAAGCTCTGAACAGCAGCAAGATGAACTACGTTCAGATAGCGAACAACGGTAAGAGTAGTCTTTGCTGTTTCCGTGTGAAGGAGTCTGTTCCGGGATTTGATTTCAATATCTCCATGGGCGAGGGTGATTTGGGGGAAAAGGACAAGATACAGTATTCATTCCTCAATCCTGACATCAAAGCACCTTATTTCGACAATGGGACAGCACGCAAAGTCTATCAGATGCTCGACATCGATGTCGAATGGGAACCCGCATGGCTTGAGGAAGGTTACGGAGACCCTAAGACACTTGATATTGGCTATACCGTCGAACTGTATAATGGGAAGGATACACCAAACGCAAAAGACATACTTGACAAGAAAAACCTCATATACAGCAAAGCATTGCCGGAAGACTCCACTGCCCACTCAATAGCATGGGACTCCATCGCCTCAAAAGTCAAGGCAAACGACCATCTGGTTCTCAGAGTACAGCCGGTCTGCAAGACAAGTGTAGATTCCATCATATTCAAAAATGACTCGCTCAACGTGCGTGACTTCTCGATGCGAGAGTTCATCGGAGCAGACTATTTCAGATGCAGCAATGACAAAGCGGTCGAGAACACCATCCCGACCACCAAGAAGAAGGAGGACTTCAAGGGCAAGACTGTCGCTATCGGAAAATACCAGATGCTGATTGACAGTATCAGCAGCGGTACTGGTAAGGATGGATTCACAGGTACAGGCAAGGTGGGGTGGACACTTGAGAAAATGGGTCTCGGCGTCATCAATGTGCATGTGAGGTTCGAGAAACTGAAGATTAACACCGACGACGTAGTGTATGATGGCATAGCGAAGGGAATGGAGGATCCGAAGGCGGGTGACAAACTCGCAGCCGTCAACAGCCTGTTCTCTGACATAGGTCTGAATGACCTTCTTGCCGATGCGGGAGTGCCTTATGCGGAAGACATAACCACGGGGACTAAGAAAAGCATCGCCGACAAAGTGGACGGAATAGCCGACTACTACCAGATGTTGGCCATGGGAAAGAGTATCTGGGACCTGATAAAGTCAGGACATACGGATATCTACATGCCCTTGTGTATGCCAAAAGGTGTCGAGAGCCTCGTAGGCGAACTGCCTGTTGATATCCAAATCACGAAGATGGAGTTCGCATCGACATACGCCACCATGGACCTGCTTGGCGAATTCACCATGCCGGAGAGCGAGAACCTGGCGTCTGACATACTTGTCTTCGGCGCTCCGCGTTTATGTATCTCACCAGACCACATTCTGCCGGAGTCAGGTCAGCTGGCACTGCTGGATAAGTTCACCGTCGTCGAACCGAGCTCAGGCTACGAATGCACTTTCAAAGCTCCTCAAGACCTTCTGGAGCCTACCGATGGGACTTACGTCAGCTGGAAAAACTATGAATTCGAGGTGATGGGTATCGATGTCGATATGAAGATACCTAAACTGAAGAAGTATGACATGGACACAAAGGAGGTGACGGACTCACTTCCGACACTTACCATACGTACACAGATTGCGAGTTGGGATGAGTTCATGGTGGATGAAGTGAGCATGGAACCATTCGAGATTGCTTCACTTCCAGGATTCACCTTCGTAGTCGATAAGATGTGCTATGACCATTCACGAGTCATGAATGCCTCGCCCATGAGCGGATTCAGATGGCCAAAGAACTACAAAAAAGAAGAATCCATAGGTAAGGAGAATCTCGGCAGATATGGTGACAACGGCTGGGAAGGCTTCTACATCAAGACCATGTCAGTGTTGTTGCCGGAAGGACTGACATCGACGGCAGACGACAGCAAGGATAGACTTGCCATTACTGCCAAGGACTTTCTGATTGACAAGTCAGGAGTAACGTTGAATGCAAAGTTCGACAACGTCTTCGACGCTTATGCCGGCGGGTTCGGCGTATCTGTGAAGGAGGTCAGCCTGAATGTGGTCCAGAACAACTTCGACAACTGCTACCTCAAGGGCGACTTGGGAGTTCCGCTACTGAAGGACAAAGATAACGGCAAGGCGCGCCTTGACTATGAATGTCAGGTGCGTCGCCAGATTGACGAGAAGGAGAAAGAGACAGACAACTTTGCGTTTATCTTCAACACGCGTCAGCTCAGTGGTGACTTCAATCTGGATCTCTATGCCGCTCGTCTTGTACTCGATGCCAACCAGACATATTTCCTGCTCGAGTCAGAACCGAAAGACCCGAAGCAGAAGAAGTCGGAGACCAACAAGATGGTCACCAGATGCGAACTGATGCTCGGAGGTCGTATGGAGATAGGCCGGAAGTCAGAAGCAGAGGACTATCTTGAGGAAAAACTCGGCACTAAACTCGCTCTGCCCGATATTCATTTCATAGGGATGCGCATAGCCAACTGCAAGACATGGAAGAGCAAGTATGTCGATTTCCAGGCAAATACGGATTCACTTCGCAAGGTTCAGGAGGACAAAGCCATCGCCAGCCTATATACCAGTGGGAAGGAATTCACAAACGGAGCGGAGAACAAGGCCGACACCACGTTCTACTTCCATACAGGCTCCTGGTCATTGGCTTCGGCATCGAAGAAACTCGGCCCGTTCGAGTTCTCACTCGTCAACTATGACTTCACTTCAGTCACGAAGGATGAGAGTCTGGTCATAGGTCTCGGACTCTGCGGCAGGGTCAATGTCGTGTCGGGCATAGAATTAGGGGCGGAGGCAGGTGTAACCATCTTCGGCTCCATAAAGAACCTCAGCCTCAGCGACCTTTCCAACATAGAATGCTCACTCGACTCTGCACGGCTTGACAGCATTGCCCTGGACGCCTCGTTCTCAGGCATCACATTCGATGGTCATCTATACATGAGCAATGATGCGAAGAGTGAGAAGGGTAAGGGCTTCGAGGCGACCTTGGATGTCACGCTACCAGGTAACTTGATGTCCCTTCACGCATCGGGAGCATATTATGACATAGACAGCGACGAGGATGACTACACATGGGGCTATCTCAACCTGAAGATAGGTACGAAGATAGAACTCGGTCCGCTGGTGATTACAAAACTCGGTGGAGGGTTCTATTTCAACTGCTCCCCTGTCGGGAAGAACAAGGATGGTAATTTCGTCCTTGCGGACATCAGGAACAAAAAAGGACTTATCGGCATGTCCGTCTCTATGGAAATGGCCTCTCCTGACGAGAAGGCGGCAACCGGAGAACTCGAATTGGCGGTAGTCTATAACAAGACACAGAAATGTCTCTCGCAATTCATCTTCACCGGTAATGTCAAGGCCGTGGGCGGTCTTATCAATGCGGATATGAGCCTCGTGTACGAATGCACACCTATGGAGAAATACCTTCAACTCAATATCACCGCGGATGCCAAAATTGATTACGATGCCAGTGACTATATAGGTGACTTCGCGAGTGACTTAGGCAGTACGAAGGAACAGTTGGATGAAATCTCAGGCGGCAAGTTCAATATCATCACGGGCTGTGAGACCGGACTTGACAGCAAGATAGGAGCCAAGGCTGAAGAACCGAAGAAGGACGAGGCTCCGAAAAATGAGCCGAAAGAGAACGATGCCAAGTCTGCCGCCAAGACTGAGGACCAGAAGAAGATGGCAGCTACCTGCTCTGCCACAGTCACACTCGATGTCAAGGTGACATGGAGGACAGGCGGTGTGGATTACCCATCTCCTCGCTGGCACTTCTACCTCGGTGAACCAGCTGAGGACAAACGATGCTCGGTCGTACTCATTGATTTCGGAAAGGAGGGCGACCTCGTCAACTGCAAACTTGGTGCGAACTGCTATCTCTGCTTCGGCAACGAACTCCCTGACAATGGCCAACTGCCTCCGATTCCTAAGAAAATCTCTGATTTCCTCGATGGTGCCGAACACGGTGATGGATACATCAGCGACAATCTGTCGCAAGCAACTGAGGCTCGCAATGCCGCACTCAACTCCTTCAAAACGGATTTCGGTGTGCTTCTCGGTGCTCAGGCATACGGCAATCTCGGCATCAACCTCGGACTTATCTACGGAAAGATAGAGGCCATAGCAGGGTTCGACGCCTCACTGACCCATTACGGCAAGGCTCTGTGCACGAACTTCGGAAGGTCGCCTGGCTACAACGGCTGGTATGCCCGTGGTCAGCTCTATGCCTATATGGGCATGGAACTCGGAGCAAAGTTCGATCTCGGTTTCGTAAACTACGACATCCCTCTCGTGAAAGCAGGTGTAGGTGGAGTGCTGAAAATGGGCGGACCGAGACCTACATACTTCCAAGGCAAGGTGCGTGCGAAACTGAACCTCCTCGGAGGACTGTTCCAGATTGACAAGTCATATACCTTTGACGTAGGTGAGCAGTGTGTGCTCTTCCAAGGCAACGCTCTCGATGACTTCATGCTCTTCAGTGACTGCACACTCGGTGATACCATAAAGGAAAACGGTTGGGCATCAGATGAGAAGAGTATAGACGGTGGAGCGAAAATGCTGAACAGAAACGTGAGGACTCCTCAGTATGTCGATACCGAGGCGCCGCTCGAAGAACATTTCCGCGTTATTGACAACAACGAACTGGAGCGCATCGCCAACAACGCTGGCATAATGCCTGGCTCGAAGGAACACCAGAAACTCTATATGCAGGCTTGCCGTACATTCCGATTCACTACAGACAACCAGTATGCCGTATTGTATGAGTACAATGATCCTGAGGATGACACTTGGCCTAAGAAAGTCAAGCGAGACGGAGTCGTCGGTTATGGTGAGAGCCGGAAAACTGTCATCCCGTTCGATGCAAACAGCACTGGCACACGCCATTTCCTTAACCTGCCCGCACTCAGGTCGGCACTTCATGACGGTAAATTCTACCGACTTGTCTTGACTGGCAAGGCACAGGAACTACATGACGGTGTCTATAAGGACCCTTATACATGCGATACCATCACCAACGACTGTGACTACCGACCTTGGAACCGGACGGTTTGTTACTATTTCAGAACAGAAAACAGTAACACACTCAACGACAAGATTCCGCTGTCTGACTATGTGGCTGTTGCCTATCCAAGCAATCAGAATATGCTTACTAACGAGAATATCAAAGAAGACTCCGAGTCCGGCCTTTCTGAGCATATGATAGCATATTTAGGTGACGTACAGAGACCTACCATCGCCCTCAATGATGACATCCGCGATATGGCGTTCAAGGAAGGCTCGCTCTATTGGCGTCTGCTCAACCCGATGGGGAAGCAAATCGACATTGCCAGAAATGCGTTTGTGGAGTACAAGGACGGTGGTGATATCGTAGGTCTGAACATGGAGCCTGAGCACCCTCTCAACGCAAGACCAAACCAGAAGTACATCATTGAACTGGACTACTTCACCAAGGAAACTAAAGTCAACGAATCTGGCTCGAACGTCAGCCAGTTGGTTGACACCTGCCTTCTCCGTCTTTTCGTAGAGACTACAGGCGCGGATAAAGACTGGAGGACAAATACCGGTATAAGCAAAAGGGACGTGACGTACGACGAACCGTTCGTGGCTTGCAGACTCGTTGATTACGAAATGGAGCAGATGAGCCCGCTGCCTACGGAAGTGGCGCTCATGGGAACCGGGAAATATACTTACGACCCTTTCTGGTATGTAGGCTATTTCAGCAACTATGTGTTCCCGGCTGGATGGAATGTCACAGAGTCAGGCTTCTTCAATCTGGAGGTCACCACAAGCGAGTCTCTCATATTCCAGCACGGAGGACGGAAATACGAGGGACTGTATGATGACAAAATGGCGAATCCGCAAAAGGCCGCCAGCGAGTATGGTGATATACGTGGCATGCTGTTCAGAACCGTCGGAAAACCCTATGAGAACTGGAATCAGCCTTCTGACAAATGGATGACTAACGGTAGTGCGGACTATGTCTATTCAGGACCTACAACGTATCAGTACCGACGGACGAGTACATTCAACTCAAAAGATATCAGTCACAACGTGTGGGATATCATAAGCACTATCCGATCCGTCTATCAGGACGTCGAGGCTTTCAACAGAGAGATCATAGAGGCGGCTCAATGGGTCAGCTCGAGGTATGACAGCTGGAGCAGTGACCACTGGGCGAAGGACTACATCCGCAACCTTGTGGCTGCTCATCGTGGAGAATACATAACCGAAGACGGCATAGGGACATCTGGAAAAGACTATAAATCCTATGCTTCCGATGGCAAGGTCATCGGAAAAGATGGTAGTTACGCCTATAACAATGCCACAATATCTGTACCATATTACATGCTGCCTACCATATTCTCCATTGCTACATTTGAGAAAGCAAGCGATGCTTTCAAAGGATTCAACAATGACAGTCCACGTGCACAGAACGCAAAAACCATATGGAACCATATCGACAAGACTCCGAGATTCTTCGATGCGAAGGGCGCTTTGAAACATATTAACAAACTGACAGCGGTCTGCTATCGTATAAACGCCTATGACTTTGTCAATGGACATTACGGAGTGACAGACAGACTCCTCAACGGAATGGCGGTGTTCCAGGCTGATATCAACGATCCATTCGGAGACAAGACCTCGTCAGATGTAACCGCTTCGGGTGGGTGTAATACCGGAAACACTTCAGATGGCGAGACCAAAGACACCGAGCCATCGGGCATTGACAAGACGACGGCAGACGGTGAGTCCTTCAATTACGACAGGATGGAGATGTTGGCAAAGAGGGTCACTGATTACAGTGGCGCATTGACAAACCGCCTGAAAGAAGTCAAGGATCCTTCATGGAACGAATATGTGAAAAACCTCAAGGAACTCAAGTCAACAAGTGCAGAGGCACTCTCGTATGCTAAGAAGACGCTTGGATATTATTGCGAGCATAGGAATGACAAGACTTCAGCTAAGACCAAGACAAATGCGGAACAGGCTGTACGCCGTGCTTATGAACTGTTCGACAAGACCCGGAGCAGCAGCGATGATCTGAAGTGGGGCCTGTATTACAAATATGGTGACTTAGTCAACGGCAAACAAGAGTACGAGAACCATCGAGGTGGTTTCCATGACCTTCTATGCGATGCATGGGATGAACTGAGGATGATGAGCGACCAGAAATCGAAGGAATACAAGCGTTATGAGACTCTGTACAATGATGGGCATGAGGCTTACATGAATCTGGACTCGTGGTGTGACAGCATCGATAACTCATGCGATAGTGGTGAGGCTTATCAGGCGAGACAAATGACAGAGTTGGCTGAGTACTACCTTTCTTTGGATGAGAACGTCGGTTACTGCGATGAATTGGCAGATGAAGCCAGGGACATGGCGAGAAAGGCTGCCGTCATGCAGAAGAACGTTCAGGATTACCATACGAACTATGTCAATAAACTTCAGACTGTCACTGGTGTCATCGAGGAACTTGAGAAGATGATTGACAAGAATGAACTTCCGGAGGACGAACAAGTCATCAACGACTATCTCGATGAACTCGACAGGAAACTGATCGAAGCGAGAGATATAAGCGGTGTCTTTGATGGATATGACTTCTATTACGATAAGCTTGACTCCATTGGGACTAAGATAATGGATATACGTCAATCTGTGCTTGAGCTCTTGATTATCGATGACTCACCTCAATACAAGACTGTCAATAATGCCTGGGATGCTACGAACAAGGCCATGCAGCTCATTCATGATGACTCCTTGGAGATGAGACAACTCTGGACGGTCAAGTCATTCAGTAAGATACCAGAACGCATTGAGAACTGCAAGTACCAGTTGGAGTCGTTCCTCGACCAGTACCAGAACCGTGACTGGGACACTGCCAATGCGATGGTCGCGAGGATTGATAGCATCAATGAGTTGCGTAACGATGTCTGGAATGGATTCCTCAACGGTCCTGACGGCATGAAGGGAGTGGATGATATGTACGCCCTCTACGAATCGATTGTCCGCGACAGGATGAACTATCACAGTGGAGACATGGATGCACTGAGGAATTGTGCGGATAACTGCGCCCTGTTCACAAACCGCATAACGGAGATGCGCAGTGCCTACGAGTATGCTGTTAAGGAATTCAGATCCATAAGTGGGACTGACTGCCTTGAAAGGATACTTCAGGCGGGATTCAGGAAAACGAGTCCACTGTATGTCACAGCCAAGGACAAGAACAACCAAGCGGCCAGTCTGAATAATAGGGAAATAATGACAGAACTGGATAACTTGGAGAGTATTCGTTCCGGCAAGGGTGGGGCATGGTTTGTGGGGAATGATGTGAGATTCTTTGCCCTTGCGGACACAAAATTCAGAGGAAAGGAAGACTTGGCAAGATGGTGGATGCCTACTGACGAGATTCTGGCCGAGACCGAGAACCCAGAGCGATTCTATGCCGATGCGGGAATGAAAACCTTAGAAGACATGAGTGCGATGTACTATGCGGCAAGGAAAGAGAGCAAGACGGAGATAAACACCATCGCAGGCGAAGTGACCGCTGGTATGTCAGTTCCTACTGACAGACTTAAGTCATACGAGGAGGAAATCCTGAAGTATATCAGGGAATACCGTGACGGTGCTGTCAGGGATTGGAGCGTGAACGACACATGGTACGGTCCGAAGTATTTCCTTGACCATGTCGTCGATGCGGCCAACGAATACTGCGGAATCTATGAGGAACTGAGTGACAGGCTCAGAACGGTCAACAGACTTGCGGAAATGGTCGCTGACTCCCTTGACAAGGCCGAGGCCATCAGGAACAGAGTGCCGGACGTGGCTAATCCTTATGCTGGAATACTCTTGAGACGCTACAACGCTGTGAGGGAATACTACACCGGTACGCCGTTCAATCAGATTGAGGGCATTGCCACCAAGGCAAGGGAAATCAGTCATACATGGAATGACGTGCTTCTTCCTATCCGGACAGAGGCTATAGAAGCGCTGAATTACATAGCTGAGCACGGACAGCCGTTCATAAGTCCTGATGACAGCATTGCACGAGCGCGGTTCCTTGAGGAATACCATGCTCTCGGCAGATTCAGAGAGACCATTGAGAACCTTTTCGTGGAAAAGGATGGGAAGAAAGTCTATCATGGCAGGGACACTTATGTGGAACGTGTCAAGTCAAACCACAAGACCCTCACCGAGACGTGGATGCCTACACTGCGTGACAACAACTCGCAACTCACGGCACTCTCCGAACCTGACCCTGCTGCAAGCGACATTGACAGGGACATTCAGATTTTCAGCCATTCCAAGACATTCATGGACACTTTCACGGTTATGCGTGATAGCACCAGGAGGGTGGTGGGCATCTTCCCTATCATGGTGGATGAACTAGGTGGGGCACGTGAGGCGTATGCCAACCTTCAGGGAAAGTTGGACGATGCCTTGCTGACTGAGTACGCTGCCATGATAAAGCAGATTGAGGATGCCGCTACTGTCGTCTCGGAATACATGCCTGAAATCAACAATATGTACGAAGAGGCCAACTCAATGCCGTACATGGCGATCAATCAGAGCATGAAGAACTCCAAGAGTAGGATAAAGAACTACGTCATGAACTATTACAACGAGAACGTCAGTGAGGTGAATGCGTTATTCTACGACTGCCAGAGCAAGTACAACACCATGCAATCGAAGTGGGATGCCGCTGAAACCGTGTATGAAGAGTGTGCCAATACTGTGGCGCAAGGCAAACGTCCTAAGGCATCACTCCTTCAGACAGGCATCGACGCTTATAACTATATCTCGTCGCAGTACCCTGTTTTCGGTAATGCTCACTCCAGAATGTTTCTAATCGTCAATGGAATGACAAGTGTTAAGCAATCCGCTATTGCGGCGGGCATTGATGAGAGTGAGTTCGTAGGACTCGGAGAGGGCAGGGTGAACGATTTCCGGAGCAGACTGGCTGACTTCAGGAACGACATCAAACCAAAACGAGATGCTGCCGTAAAGAAAGGTAGGGAATTAGAGGATTGGAAAGAATAAGACATGAACGGATTTGAATAGGATATGAACAGACTTATAATGACATTGCTGGTGACAGTACTGGTCCTGCCAGTGGGATACCTGACCGCCCACGTCCGTGCTCAGGAGGAGATTGGGGCAGAGGACTCTGTTCCTCAGAGGTGGGAGAAGGCTCCGATGGCGGCTATCATCATGGACGCAAGGTGTTATGGCGACAGTATCGTCCTTCGTTGGGCTGCCGAGGACTGGGCTGTCCAACAGGCATTATACCAAGTTGGTGTTGATATCATCAGATTTGACGACACCGGAGGGATAGACACGCTTGTCACGGAACTGCGACCTTGGACGAAAGAGCAGTTCATACGCTCATATTCCGCCAAGGACTCACTTGCCAACATGGCAATCGGACTGCTCTACGGTGGCAGGGAGATGCGACCCGACCAGACGAGGTCGGCACAGGGCTCTATGGGGTCATGGCTTGAACTGAGCGAGAACCAAAAACAGCATCTTATGTTCACCATGCTTGTGGCGGAGTGGAGGAAGGACTTGGCTGACCATGTGGCAATGCGTTGGGTGGATAAGGACGTGGAGGAAGGACGTAAGTACGAATATGCGGTGATGCCGTCGTATTTCGACGAAAGCGGAACCCTTCAGATTGGTTCTGCAAGCAAGAGGCTTACGAACGAAAAGTATGTGCCTCCTAAGTTCGACATTGAAATTGGTGATTCCATAACCGAGCCTTACCGCATGGTGCTGTGGTGGGAAGACCGTGGGTACTCCAGCTATGAGATCGACCGACGGATGAAAGGCGAGACTGAATGGAAACGCCTGACAGACATTCCCTATCTCAACATGACACCTGTGAATCGGGTGGAGGGCAAGATGGACTGCCAGTACTATGACTATGTGGGGGATGTCGGGACATACGAATACCGCATCTTCGGACATGACCCATACGGAGAACTGACAGAGGCCTCGCCTATACATACGGTGGTCATGCCGGACATCGAGGCACCGAAGGCTCCTGAGGTCATCTTCGTGGAGATTGACCGTCAGGACCCATATGACCTGTCAAAGCAGGTGATGGCTACGTTCCATTTCAGGAAAGACTCTTTGGAGGATGACTTTGTCGGATTCATGCCTATGTACTACAACGAAAGAAACACAAAACGGGAATGGAAGGAACTCTCGCCTGACTTGCTCTCTCCTACCGATTCGCTCTTCACCTGCGACATGACGGGACTCTCGACAGGCATGGTGGTCGTGGCTGCCTACGACACCGCTCATAATGTGTCGTATTCCATACCTCGGATGGTCAGCATCAAGGACGTCAAGGCGCCTTCGATGATGAGGAACTTCAAGGCTGACGCAAGTCTGGAGGATGGAACCATCACTCTGTCATGGGAGCCTGACTCCGTGGATGACGATATCGAATACTACGATGTGCTTGTAGCGAACGACACCACTCACACTTTCATACAAGCCACCAAGGGAAAGCATAAGGAGTGCATGTTCGTCGATACCGTGGCGCTGGATGTGAACCAGAAATATATATATTATAAGGTACGCGCGATAGACTATTCAACCAATATCGGCGAACTGACTCCTTGGCTGCAGGTGGTGCGCCCCACACGGCTGAAGCCCATGCCGCCTCATCTGCTACGTTCCGAGGTCGATTCATCAGGAATACACATGCAATGGTCTTGCAGCAACGAACAGATTATGGATCACCATGTCCTGTTGCGTCGCACAGACGGGGAGGAGAGATGGGATACTCTGGGCATCTACGACGCCGACTCCATCAAAGCTGCTGACGACATTCTCAGGGTGACCGACACACCGGCCTACAACCGCCATAAGGATTACCAGTATGCAATGGAGAGTTTCTCATGCTGGTCGGTCGGAAGCGGTCTGAGTCTTGTCGTGAGCATAGCCTACGAAGGATCCCGTTTCGTCGATATCCCGATTGTGTTGTCAGGACATTACGACATGGAAAAAGAGGAGATGGTTTTCCTTATCGACATCAAAGACCGGAATCATCCTATGGAGGGGGGTGAAGGAACCGATGACTGCTACATCTGCATATATCATCAGAACCAGGACATGAGGAAAAGCATGTTCCTCATCTCACAGCCGATTACGAGGAGGGAAATCCGGCTGCCACGCTCTGCTCCAGGTGCGTTCGAGACCGTATATGTCAAACTTCGTTTCAAAGACGGTCGTGAGTCTCACGACTCCAATTCGGTAACCGTAACTGTCCCGGCCTCCAACACAAATCCACAGACTTATGATTAGGGCATTCATGAGAATACGCAATTCGGCATTGGTCCTTATTTGTCTCGGACTGACTTCTTGCGGACTGATAGAGATGGACTTCGACACCGAGACCAATCAGGTGAGGAGTCTTACGTTCACCTATGACACTGTCTATGTCATGGTGCAGGACACATTCTTCCTTGCTCCTTACATCTACCCTGACAGCGTAGGCTCCAAATCAGTCTTCTGGGAGGCTGAGAAGGACAGCATCGTCAAATGCATGAACGATACCATCCTCGCCAACAAGGAAGGGTGGAGCAAGGTGATGGCCACCACTCTTATCAACAGCCGTAGCGACACCTGCACCGTATGTGTCATGCCACGCTGGGAAGTGAGTGTATATGAGTATCCGTCTGACATGGTCATCTATGCACATATACTGATAGATGGGAAAGTACCTCAGAAAAACTGGATTTTCGGGGCCTTCGATGCGGACGGCGTGCCTCGCGGACTGGCCAGGCCGATGGACGAGGACAGGACCATCTACTGTTTCAGGGTCTGGAGCCCATTCACAATCGGCGATCCCGAGGAGGCGAATGACTATATCAATCTCCGTGCCTACAATCCTGTGACGCTGCAAGTCTATGACTTCGGTTACTCCACATTGTTCACCGGTCTCAACGACGGCACTCCGTCTGCCCCAGTCCAACTATCTTTCTCCATTCCATTACCACCAAACGAATCACTGCAAACACCATAATCCCGATTCGAATATGCAAAAATCACACATACTCTCGCTTTCGCTCTTGCTCCTCGTCGGCTGTTCACTCTCCATGGAAGAGGATTTGTTTTCCGAAGACAAGTCTGCTGAGGAACTTGAGGAGGTCGGTTTTGATGAACCGTACACTCAGGAGACTGAGTACGGCGACATCACTTTCCAGTATTCTGACAGCACCGTGGTGCTGAAACAGGCGGCCATGGACTATCTCATCAGTGTCGATGCCGATTCCATACTCTGTTTCTCTGATAATATACCGACGGATTTGCTCATCCGTCCGGGGCATTATGTCTCAGCACCTTGTTCACACATACTGCCGACCGGCCTATGCAACTACGTGGAGTCGCTCACTCATGAGGCGGGTATGTACAGGATGGTGACACGACGCGCCGGAATGGAACAGGTGTTCGACGAACTCGACGTAAGCCTCAACATCGACTATATTCTCACCCATGACATCGTGATACCCGATAGCGAGGAGTGCGTGGCCATGGGACTTGACCCTGAATGTCCGCTCATTACCGATTACGACATCCTCGACGGCGTCAGCACTCCTGCCCGCGTCAAGGCGATGCGCATGTGGAAGGAAGAGGAAAAGACTGCCGACATAGCACTCGCCAAGTCCCGTGGATGCTGCTATGAATCGAATGACGACGGAATGGAGGTGTGGACCGATGGCGAGACTGAGGATATCGATAACCGGAAAGGTCACAACACCTCGAAAACCGCGGAACTGTTCAAGTTCAATTCGTCATCGTCGGGCGAACTGGCTAAATATTTCTTGCCGGGCTCAGCTCTCGCAAAGGCGCTCTCCGAACTATCTGATGCCGGTCTGGAAATCGAGCTCTCAGTCAACGAGATTATCGACCAGAATGTCACCGTCGATATACAACTCGACAAGAAAAATCCTAAAAACACAGTGCGCAAGGAGACCATCGTTGACAAGTCGCACTACAAGATATCATATTCCGTCTCGGAAGGTGGCGCTCCTTTCGACCTCGAATACATATACTCCAAGTATCACAAGAAAATCGAGGCATTGCTCGAGAAATCCTCGGTTGACAAGGAGGCATGGAGAAACGACAGGAGTTTCGTCATCAATATCCCCTTCCCTTCAATGCCGGCCTTGTTCCTGTATCTGGAGGTTACACCTCAGCTGAGTTGCGACATCGGGTTCATGGGCAAGGTGGGTGTCAATATCTATAAACCCACATCTACCACCACCGTCATCACCAAGGGTAACAAAGTGACGAGAAAAGAAGGACCGGCCACGTCGGGCAGGGCCTATGTCACATGGGACCCTATCGAGGCGGAGGGGTTCCTGAAGATAAGCGGTGGGGTGTCTGGCTATCTCGGCGCATCGGTGGGGCTCCCCAGCGGTGGCAAAAGCACCCGCCTGCTAGGTCTTGGAGTCGGTGGCTCACTGATGGCCGATCTCACACTCAACTTCGACACCAGCATAGGAAAAGGCGAATACGGTCTTGAGTTCTCGTCCAACACAAAAATCGAATACAGCATCCATTTCGACCCAGAAGCGCAACTGACATTGATGGGCTATACTCTCCCCCCTTTCCCAATCGGACAGAGTATCAACTTAGGCGAAGGCACGTTGTTGGTCACTCCGTCATTAGGGAAGGGCAACGATGCCTCATACAATATTGTCAAGGATGACGGACACGGGAATATGTCACTGAACTTCAGCGGGTCGTTCTCTTTCTCCAACGTGGGACTTGAAGCGAGGGCGAACCCGAAACGCTATGAGCCGGTCATGGCGTTGTATTACTTCAACAGCAGGAAATCGACCATCGGCGAGGATGACAAATCCTTTGTGATGATGAACCTGAAATCTTACGCCGGCAAACTGGAACAAGGCAAAAACTACATTTTCTCCTATGTCACCACCGAGGAACTGGGGAAATACTACTACATGATACCGGGCTATCGGAAGGACGGTGGGGAACCTGTGCTCTTCTATGACAAGAAAATGACGGTGAGCGACTTGGCGTACGCCTCCATGTATAACGCCGGGACCTATCTGGTCGAGATCGAGAGGGACAAGGGCGGCAACAAATACAAATACCATTTCATCACGAAGGTGGTGATGAAGAACACATCACTGATCAGTGAGCAGTGGAGCGAGATGGGACTGTACTTCCACCATCAGTCATTCAGGTACTTCCTCGACAAGGAAAAGACCAGATATTCATGGGAGAATTCTGACATACCACAACCGTATTTCCCCGCTAACCCTGGATTGAACGGCGATGGGACATACTATTTCCATTACTACTACTTCACCGACTATGAAGAGCATATAAAGTTGGGAGTCCAACCATATTACAAGACAAAAGACAAATCAGTATGGTTCCACAATGTGCCCGGCGTGATTACTCGTGCTTTGGATGTCGATGGACTGGCGAGCGAATACCTCATTCTGGAGTTCCATCCTGACAGCAAGGCGAATTTCAAGAAGTCATCCGATATGGTCGGAGCGGCTCAGGCAGGCAGGAACGGCTCGCATGACTGATAACCTCATGATTCCTGGCTATGATCCGACTCTTGCTTACCACGCTCACGCTGGTTGTCAGCCTCACACTGAGTGCCCAACAGACCGACCCCCGTCTCGAAGAACCAAAGGCACCTGAGATGGAGTTCGCTGAGACCGTCATGGGCATCGGCGAGCTCAGCGTGTCGCGAAAAGAGAAACGGAAAGTCACATTCACCTTCATCAACAAGGGTGACGCACCACTGCGCATAATATCAGCTGAGACCAGCTGCGGCTGCACCACTGCTACCTACAGGCGCAAGAATGTCAAACCTGGCAAGAAAGGTAAGATATTCGTCACCGTTGATGCCTCGTTGTCCGAAGCTCGGGGCGCTTTCGGCTACCTCGTCACCATCATCAACAACACACCTCAGCACTACACACGCCTCAGAGTCACTGGCAAGTTCATCGAATAGCTTGAGCTGGGCTTCTCTCCATGACTACGGTTAAGGTGGGTTCTATAAATTCGTTTCTTGCGATTTTGAGGTTTGTTCCGAGCAGGTTGCTGTGCGGAAGGAAGGATTGATGCGGGCATCATGACTGATTGACAAACAGCAAGATGCAAAGAAAAAGCCAAAAGCATCAAAATAGCAATACACACCCATAGTTTGTTAATTATTTATTTTTGCGGGGAATTAATAGAACACCCCTTAATAGAACCCACCTTAAGAATTATGGCGTTTTGTTTGGTCGTTATGGGAAAATGACGTAACTTTGCCATACGGACTATATGGGATGCCTTGGGCAGGGGTGTTCCCAATGCCGGAACGCACATCATGCAAATGTGAATTTAGGTATATGAGTACAAGACGAAAAGCATTAATACTGTGCCTTGCGACTATTATGGCAGGCACATTGACTGCCAGTTCGCAGTCTATTGAGAACGACCCTCCTACGATGGGATGGAGTTCATGGAACACGTTTGGCGTGAACATCAGCGAGACTGTCATCAAGCAGCAGGCAGCCGCGATGGTGGCGAAGAAACTCAATGCCGCCGGGTACAAATACGTTAATATCGATGACGGCTATTTCGGCGGACGTGATGACCAGGGCAACTTGCAAATCCATAAGACGCGCTTCCCTAACGGACTGAAGGGGCTCGTGGATTACATACACAGGCTCAATCTCAAAGCGGGCATTTATTCCGACGGCGGTAAGAACACCTGTGGCTCGATGTTCAACGGTGACGTGACAGGCAAGGGCGTAGGGTTCTACGGACATGACCAGCAGGATGCCGACTTCTTCTTCAAGGACATGGGCTTCGACTTCATCAAGGTCGATTTCTGTGGCGGTTCTCCCTATCACAATGAGGAAAGGCTTCAGCTCAACGAGAAGGAGCGCTACATGGCTATCAGCAAGGCCATTCAGAACACGGGACGTACGGACGTGAGGATGAACATCTGCAGGTGGGCATACCCGGGCACATGGGCGAGCAGCATAGCGGCATCATGGCGCACCACGGGCGATATCAATTGCAGCTGGGAGTCCATACGCGACATCATCGCCGAGAATCTCTATCTCTCAGCCTATTGTGTCGATGGCAAGTACAATGACATGGACATGCTTGAGGTGGGGCGTACGCTGACTGCCGAGGAGGACCAGACGCATTTCGGAATGTGGTGCATCATGAGCTCGCCGTTGCTGATTGGCTGCAACATCACAAAACTCAACACTACCGCACTGACGCTGCTGAAGAACGCCGACCTCATTGCGCTCAATCAGGATCCGCTACATCTGCAGGCTTATGTGGTCCAGCACAAGGACGGCACTTACATTCTTACGAAGGATATAGAGCAACTCAACGGTTTGACTCGTGCCGTAGCGTTCTACAACCCAACCGATGTCAACAAAACCATGACACTCGACTTCTCGGAGGTGCAACTTGGCGGACGTGTCAGGATGCGTGATCTATGCAAGCGGAAGGACATGGATGACACCTATGGCTCCTTCTCAGTTGAAGTGCCTGCACACGGCACTCGCATCTATCGTCTTGAGGCCGAGCAGCGTCTCCAGCGCACTCTTTACGAGGCTGAGACTGCCTTCATGTCGCAGTACAGCGAGATTGAGGCGAACAAAGGCTCATACGACACCAACGACAAATGCTCGGGCGGTATCTCCGTGGGATGGATTGGCAGTGGCAACGACCTCATCTGGCGCAACGTGTATAGCCAGTACGGTGGCAGCTACATCATGAGCGTCAGCTATCTCAGTGCGGAAAACCGCATCATCAGGGTACAGGTCAATGGCGGTACGTCACAGGTCATATCGAACGCCAACTCAGGTGGATGGGACCGGGTGGCAACGAAGAGCGTGAAGGTCAGGCTCGATCCGGGCATGAATACCATACGGCTGTATAACACTTCCGCATGGATGCCTAACATCGACTGCATGACCATCACTCCCGACCCGACAGCCATCGAGAGCATCAGCGAAGAGGAAAAGGGCAGTCCGACCGTATATGACCTGTCTGGTCAGGAGACCGAGGCCATGAAACCGGGCGTCAAAATACTGAGGGGCAAGAAGTATCTCGTGCGGTAAGCCCGGAGACCAAGACGTGACCGCCATCAAGGTGTCACGTCACGAATAAAGGTGGGTTCTATAAACACACCTTTACGGAACCAACCTAAAAAAGAAGACCCGCCGAATGAGCGGGTCTTTGGTTGGGATACCAGGATTCGAACCTGGAATGACAGGACCAGAATCTGTAGTGTTACCATTACACCATATCCCAGTTTTCTGTTTCGGGTGCAAAGGTATGACTTTTTTTTGAAACCAACAAATAAAACTGATTATTTTTCGTAACTTTGTACGTTTTTTCGGAGAAAGAAGTAAGGTGGGTTCTATAAATTCACCGAATAATACAAATTTATCAAACATGGGTGAC
>JAKSJE010000019.1 GCA_024398405.1 Bacteroidaceae bacterium | reverse complement strand
AACAGGTGGTATATAGTTGTTACTAACAGGTGGTATATAGTTGTTACTAACAAGTGGTATATAGTTGTTAGTAACAGGTGGTATATAGTTGTTAGTAACAAGTGGGTAGTCTTAACCGTTGTCTTCGATAGTCTTAACCGTTGTCTCCGATAGTCTTAACCGTTGTCTCCGATAGTTTCATCAGCAGTCTTGTGGTTATCCAACACAAAAACCGTCTGCCGGGAACAGGCGACCATCCTGACGGAGTTCCGGCATGGGGGTTCCGGATACGGATGTCAAAGGCCTTATTATCCGCATCCCCATCGTCTCGCCATGAGTGACGGAGTGCCAATAAGTGGAGAAAGCGGCAGCATTCATTTGCCGTTCTGACAAGTAGAACCGGTCACAACAGAATAATTACGCAATTATTGCCAATTCGTTTTTGGTATTTCATATTTAATTCGTACCTTTGCACAAGAATTCACAAAAAGAAATATGAGATGGCAAAAGAACTGAAGAACCTGACTAAGCGCAGTGATAATTACTCACAGTGGTACAATGAACTGGTAATGAAAGCCGAGCTTGCTGAACAAGCAGAGGTGAGAGGCTGTATGTGCATCCGTCCTTACGGCTATGCGATATGGGAGAAGATACAGAGCGAACTTGACCGCAAATTCAAGGAGACGGGTGTTGTCAATGCCTATTTCCCACTTCTGATACCGAAATCGTTTCTCAGCAAGGAAGCGGAGCACGTGGAGGGATTCGCCAAGGAATGTGCCGTCGTCACGCATTACCGTCTGAAGACAAACGACACACATGACGGAGTGGTCGTGGACCCCGACGCCAAGCTCGAGGAAGAACTGATTATCCGTCCTACCTCCGAGACCATCATCTGGAACACCTACAAGAACTGGATCAAGTCATACCGTGACCTCCCTATCCTCTGCAACCAATGGTGCAACGTCATGCGTTGGGAGATGCGCACACGTCTGTTCCTGCGCACGAGCGAGTTCCTCTGGCAGGAAGGTCATACGGCCCATGCCACACGCGAGGAGGCTGAGGACCGCGCCAGGATGATGCTCAAGGTCTATGCCGACTTCGCTGAGAACTTCATGGCGGTTCCTGTGGTGCAGGGGGTCAAGAGCGAGACAGAACGTTTTGCCGGAGCACTCGACACCTACACCATCGAGGCGATGATGCAGGACGGCAAGGCGCTGCAGAGCGGCACGAGCCACTTCCTCGGTCAGAACTTCGGCAAGGCATTCGGTGTCACATTCCTCAACAAGGACCAGCAGCAAGACTATGCATGGGCCACCAGCTGGGGTGTCAGCACACGTCTGATGGGCGCTCTCATCATGACCCACTCCGACGATAACGGCCTGGTGCTGCCTCCAAGACTCGCGCCGCTGCAAGTGGTCATCGTTCCTATCTGGAAAACCGACGAGCAACTTGCCGCCATCGACGCCAAAGCCGGCGAGATATGCGCCAACCTCCGCAGCAAGGGCATAACGGTCAAGTATGACAATGACGACCAGAAGCGTCCGGGATTCAAGTTCGCCGACTATGAGCTGAAAGGCATCCCAGTGAGACTTGCCATCGGCGCCCGCGACATGGAGAACGGCACAGTCGAGGTGATGCGGCGTGACACACTCGAGAAGGAGACCGTCAGTCTGGAAGGCATCGAGGCATACGTGGAGACACTGCTCGACAAGATACAGGAGAACATCTTCGAGAAGGCTAAGGCATTCCGCGATGCCCACATCTATGAGTGCAACGACTACGAGGAGTTCAAGGAGAAGATACAGAACGGCGGTTTCTTCCTTTGCCCGTGGGACGGCACCGCTGAGACTGAGGCGAGAATCAAAGAGGAGACTCAAGCCACCATCCGCTGCGTTCCGTTCGGCACCGACCAGACCAATCCGGGAACCGACATGGTGAGCGGGAAACCAGCCACATGCAAGGTCCTTATCGCCAAAGCGTATTAACGAAAAAAGCAGGCCGCGCGCTTGCACGGCCTATAACTTGACACAATGCTATTACCTTTCTCAGATAAAGTAAAACGAATACTGGCATGCAGCAAAGACGAGGCCACAAGACTTCACAACAAATTCGTTGAGCCTGAGCACCTCATGCTTGCGATACTGAAAGACGGGAACAACCGTGCCGCCGACGTCTTGCGGAAGGACTTCCTCGTGGACTTCATCCGTTTCCGTATCCAGTTGGAACGGAAATGCAAGGACGAGGCCTTGGAGCATGGTCCCGCCACGATAGCGCTGCCTCCTTCCTCCATGCCATACGAGAGCGAGTTGGTGGTGGACGAGGACACATCGGCCATCCTGCGTCTCGGCATGCTCGAAGCGAAGGTGATGAGAAGCCACGAGGTCGATGCGGAGCATCTGCTACTTGCCTTCCTCAAACACAAGACGACCACCGCCACGTCGTTTCTCAAGAACTACGAGATCAGTTACGACAAGGTCTTCGACGCCCTGACTCATGACAAGCCGGCGGAGCCCCATTCGAATGTTGACTTCGATGATGACGACGAAGAGGATGACGCACCGCCTTCGAAAGGACAGAACAGCGGTGCAGCCACCAAATCGAAGTCGAAGAGTACGCAGTCCGACACACCCGCAATCGACACTTTCGGCACCGACATCTCCAAGCGCGCCCGCGAAGGCGAACTGGACCCGGTCATAGGACGGGAGAAGGAGATAGAGCGTATCGTCCAGATTCTCTCACGTCGCAAGAAGAACAACCCCGTACTCATAGGAGAGCCCGGTGTCGGAAAGAGCGCAATCGTCGAGGGTCTCGCCATGCGCATCAACGAGCGCAAGGTGTCGAGAGTGCTGTTCGACAAACGCATAGTCTCACTCGACATGGCGAATGTCGTGGCAGGCACGAAGTACAGAGGACAGTTCGAGGAGCGTATGCGCAACATCATCAACGAACTCCAGGAGCATCCAGAGATTATCATCTTCATCGACGAGATTCACGGACTGATCGGCGCCGGCAACCAGGCCGGCCAGATGGATGCAGCCAACATGCTCAAGCCGGCGCTGTCGCGCGGGGAACTGCAGTGTATCGGAGCAACGACCCTTGACGAATACCGCAAGAGCATAGAAAAGGACGGCGCACTGGAACGCCGATTCCAGAAGGTCATCGTGGAGCCTACCACGAAGGAGGAGACGTTGGAGATACTCATGAACGTCAAAGGACACTACGAGGCACATCACAACGTGACATACACCCCGGAGGCCGTCAAGGCCTGCGTAGAACTGACAGACAGATACGTGACCGACCGGTTCTTCCCGGACAAGGCGATTGACGCACTCGACGAGTCGGGCGCACGTGTCCACATCTGCAACATCACCGTCCCGAAAGAGATTGAGGAACAGGAGGCGATGATAGACAGAGCAAGGTGTGACAAGAACCAGGCCGTGCTCAGTCAGGACTACGAGAAAGCAGCAGAATACCGTGATAAGGAGAAAGCCCTTCAGTCTGAACTCGAGGAGATGCGCGCCCGGTGGGAGGAGACTCTGGCGGAGAACCGTCAGACAGTCGATGAGTCCAAGGTGGCGGAAGCGGTGTCGCTCATATCCGGCGTGCCTGTCAAGAAAATGGCAAGTGACGAGGGTATGCGCCTGAGGGGAATGAGGCAGTCGCTGAAGTCCAAGGTCATCGCACAGGATGAAGCCATCGACCGTCTCGTCAGTGCCATCCAGCGCAGCCGCGTGGGACTGAAAGACCCGAACCGCCCAATCGGCACCTTCCTGTTCCTCGGACCGACTGGTGTCGGCAAGACATATCTCGCGAAACAACTGGCGGAACATCTGTTCGGCTCAAGCGATGCGCTCATACGCATCGACATGTCGGAATACATGGAGAAATTCACCGTCAGCCGTCTCGTCGGAGCACCTCCCGGATACGTTGGCTACGAGGAAGGCGGCCTGATGACGGAGAAGGTGAGGCGCAAGCCATACTCCATCGTACTTCTTGACGAACTGGAGAAGGCTCATGCCGATGTGTTCAACATACTCCTGCAGGTCATGGACGACGGAAGGCTCACTGACTCAAACGGACGTACGGTGGACTTCCGCAACACCGTCATCATAATGACCTCCAACATAGGTACGCGTCAACTCAAGGAATACGGGATGGGAATCGGTTTCGCCGCCGGTGACAAGAACATAAAGGACATAAGCCAGGGGATGATAAAGAAAGCACTGCACAAGCAGTTCTCGCCTGAGTTCATCAACCGCATCGACGAGATCATCACCTTCAGCCAATTGCAGCAGGATGACATCCTCAGGATTGTGGAACTGGAGCTCGTAGGCCTGTATGCCCGGGTGGAGAAGATGGGATTCCGCCTCGTCGTCTCTGATGAGGCCAAGAGGTTCATAGCGGAGAAAGGCTATGACCGCCAGTTCGGTGCCAGACCACTTCGCAGGGCGATACAGAGACATCTTGAAGACGCCATCTCCGAACTGGTCATCGAGAAGGATGCAGGACAAGGGACGATTATCCACGCGGTGCTCGCTGACGGTTCCATCAGACTCGAGACGGCTCTCGGCCACAATCCAGAACTAACATAGAAGAACGGTTGACACATGAAGCTGATAGCAGTAACCAGTCCGTCATTCTTCGTTGAGGAGACAGCCATTCTCGAAACACTGTTCGAGGAAGGTCTTGATATGCTCCACATACGCAAGCCTGACTCGGACCCGGTATATTGCGAGCGTCTTCTGACCCTCCTGAGCAAACGCTGGCGAAAGCGCATCATCGTGGAAGACCATTTCTTCCTCAAGAGCGAATACGACCTGAAAGGCATTCATCTCAGCCAGCGCAACCCCACCCCGCCTAACGGCTACGACGGTTTGTTCACGAGGTCATGCTACACGATAGAGGAAGTGGACTACTGGAAACGGCGAAGCCACAAGGTTATCGCAGAGGATATGGATGACGAAAGACTACACCGCTACGTCACAGCCGAGGTCATCGACAACCGCGTGGCGGCGAGCCAGTTGACGTCGTTGGATGATGTGAGGAAATTCAGGAGCGCAGGTTTTGGTGGTGTCGTGGCCGCAGACATACTTTGGAACAGGTTCGACTTTCACAAATCTGATAGTTACAAAGACATCATCACCTTGTTCAGGCAAATCCGCAAGGCATGTGGATAGCACATACAGCAATCATTTCTAAATAAACAAACAATAAACCAACAAAACAATGGATTTCGAAAGACCATTCAAGGTATTCGCAGGAACTCAGTCCAGATATCTCGGTGAAAAGATCTGCAGCAAGCTCGGCTGCCCACTCGGCGACTGCAGCGTAAGCCGGTTCGCCGATGGTGAGTTCGTAGTAAGTTTTGAGGAATCAGTACGTGGATGCGATGTGTTCCTGATTCAGTCCACTTTCGCACCGCTCGACAATCTCATGGAGCTTTTGCTGATGGTTGACGCTGCGAAACGCGCATCAGCCCACAGAATCATCGCCGTGATGCCTTATTTCGGTTGGGCACGCCAGGACCGCAAGGACAAGCCACGCGTTCCGATAGGTGCGAAACTGGTTGCCGACATGCTCAGTGTCGCGGGAATCGACCGTCTCGTCACGATGGATCTCCATGCGGATCAGATTCAGGGGTTCTTCAACATCCCGGTTGACCACATCTACGGGTCACTCGTACTGATGCCTTACGTTGCGGAACTCGGTCTTGACAACCTTGTAATCGCCGCACCAGACGTCGGAGCCTCGAAACGTGCAGCCGCTTTCAGCAAACGCCTCAACGCACCGCTTGTGCTCTGCAACAAGACTCGCGCACGCGCCAACGTGGTCGAGTCGATTCAGATTATCGGTGACGTAAGTGACAAGAACGTCGTCATCGTCGATGACCTTGTCGATACAGCCGGCACCATCACGACTGCCGCTAACGAGATGAAGAAAGCAGGTGCCAGAAGCGTGCGCGCAGTCGCGAGTCATGGCATCATGAGCGACCCCGCCTCGCAGAGAATCGACGAGTCGGAACTCGAGGAGATAGTGTTCACCGACTCCATCACCCCATGCTCAAAGTGCAAGAAAGTCAAATACATCAGCATAGCGTGCAAACTGGCGAAGGCCATCGAGAGTATCGAGAGTAACAAGTCACTCAGTTCGTTAGTGGACTTTGAGATGGATAGCCTGATAAAGAATTGACAACTCATAGGCGGCAGTGTGCACTGCCGCCTATTTGTATGTATGACTTCTGGTGGATTCTAACAATCGCAAGAGACGAACTCATAGAACCCACCATCATAGAGACACATGAGAATACCAACAATAACAAAGCCATTTGATTATGAAGAGAACAGTTCTATCAACAGTATTCGCCATTCTATGTGCGAGTTCGTATGCCCAAGTCACAATCGACATCGACGCCTCTGCACGAGGTCCGAAGATATCACCAACCCACTACGGCATATTCTATGAGGACATCAACCACGCAGCCGACGGCGGTCTATATGCCGAGCTCATACGCAACCGCTCATTCGAGGATGTGAGCATGGGGCGTCCGCGACGGGTACGCATGTATTCCGGCGGAAACGGTGTTGACTCCTGGACTGCCACGGAAGGAGCAAAGATCAGCCTAACTGACGAGAGCCCACTCAACTCAGCCCAAACCAACTCATTGAGAGTGACCATCAGCCGTCCAAACGCCGGTGTCATCAATCCTGGCTTCTGGGGAATCAACTCGGTTTCGGGTCGCACTTACAAACTGTCGTTCTGGATTCGCAGCGACAAGTCTTACAAGTCCTGTTTCACGGCATCGCTGATAAGTGACAACGGGAAAGTGCTTGGCAGTTCATCATTCAATGTGAAGTCAGGCAAGAAATGGCATAAGGTCACTGCCACCATCACAGCCGGCGCAGACGACCCCAAAGCCCAGTTCTCTCTCACGAGCGACAAGGTGGGCGAGTACCAGATTGACGTGGTCAGCCTCTTCCCTCCTACTTATAAGAACCGTGAGAACGGTATGCGTAAGGATCTGGCAGAGATGCTTGAGGCCATGCACCCACGCTTCATGCGCTTCCCCGGTGGTTGCTTCGTAGAGGGTCAGGGAAGCCCCGACAATGCCTTCCGCTGGAAGCGCACGATCGGACCAATAGAAGAACGTCCCGGACATCCGAATGTAAACTGGGGTTATCGTACCACGGACGGCATCGGATTCCATGAATACCTCCAGTTGGCAGAGGACCTCGGTGCAAAGCCGCTCTTCGTAGTCAATGTCGGAATCTGGCATGGCGGTTGTACTCCTTATGACTCAATACAGGACTGGATTGATGAGTGCCTTGACGCATTGGAATATGCCAATGGCGATGTCACCACCAAATACGGCGCTCTCCGCGCGAAACACGGACATCCAGAGCCTTTCGGTCTGGAGTACATAGAAATCGGCAATGAGAACTACAACTTCAACATGGATAGCAACAGCGACCAGAGCGACCATTACCCGGAACGCTACAAACAGTTCTATGACGCCATCAAAGCCAAGTACCCTTACGTCCACTGCATAGGCAACGTGGAGTCATGGGGCACGGACACCCCGTCATGGCGCAACGACTATCCGGTCGAAATGGTCGATGAGCACTACTACCGCAATCCAAAGTGGTTCGCTGACAGATTCGACAAATACGACAGTTACAGGCGCGACTCTCATAAGGTGTACGTCGGTGAATATGCAGTGACGAGCCAGTTCGGCGACCTCGGCAACCTCAATGCCGCCCTTGGCGAGGCTGTCTATATGATGGGTATGGAGAACAACTCCGATGTCGTGGTCATGAACAGCTACGCACCTATCTTCGTCAACGAGAACGACGCTCGCTGGCGTCCTGACATGATTCGCTTCAACTCGAACAAGGTCATGGGTACTCCGTCATACTACGTCCAGCAGTTGTTCCCTAACAACATAGGAACCCAGGTCATCAAAACCAACATCAGCTACGAACTGCCAGAGCAGGTGGCAAAGAAAGATACACGTCCTTCTCATGTGGGACTTGCGACATGGGGCACTACAGTGAGGTACAAGTCTCCGTGCGTGGTTATCGATGGTAAGGAAATCGCGCTTGATGACCTGTCCGAATGGAAGATTAGCTCAGGACACTGGGAGATGAGTCAGGGTGGCATCGTGCAGAACTCCGACGAACAGCCCGCCATGGTCTATGCGCTCAAGGACATCACAGCCGGCAAGTATTCGTTCCGAGTCAGAGCCATGAAGGAATCAGGTGCTGAAGGATTCCTCGTCATGGTCGGGATGAAGGACACGAACACCTACCAGTGGTATAACGTAGCAGGCTGGGGCAATACCGCCAGCAACGTGGAGCAGGCAAACGGTGGTGGGAGGATGCAACTGGCGTCCGACCACAGGATGACGGTCGAGAACGGACGTTGGTATGACCTGCGTGTTGACGTTGATGGTGACAGCATACATTGCTTCATCGACGGAAAGAAAGACTTCTCCGTACGTCTGCAGAACAGTCTCATGAGCGGTGTCTATGCGTCAACGACACTCGACGAGCCGACTGGCGACATGATTGTGAAGGTCGTCAACGTGGGTGAAGGCACAGTCCCTGCAGTCATCAATCTCAGGAACTACAATGCGAGGAGTGCCGAGATCACACGTCTCTCGTCGGAAAGCGGTGACGACGAGAACTCACTTGACCAGCCTTTCAAGATAAGTCCGAAGAAAGCGACTGCCAATGTCATCTCTGGCGACAAGGTGACATTCACCGTTCCATCCTACTCCGTCAACATCATCCGCATAAAGAAATAGCAAATCACTCTTTTGAGACCTTTTCTTAACGTTAGACTATGAAAAAGCCAATTCTCTCAACCCTGTTGTCGTTACTGACTATCACCAGCTGGGCGTTTACCAGTCACACCAGCGTACAAGTGCTGCCAGAAGAGACAGACAATAAAACGTCGTATCAGCTTATCTCTGCCCGTGGCGCTCTTTATTCAGACACTGGTATCGAGCCGAGCAGCCTGACATCCAACTGCCAGACGGGACGCAACCAGAATGTGAGCAACGTACTCTCCGACAAACGTTTCCAGTTCCTGATTCTCAAGGCGACTGACATAGAGAATGGCTTCTACATCTACAGTGTCGAGACACAGAAGTTCATACGTCAGGATGGTTTCCGCGCCGCCTATACCGACCGGCCGTCCGTCATCTATATATGGAAGCACGGTGCGACCGGCAGCAAGAACAACGACTACGGCAAGAACTACAAGCAGGAAGACTACCCTTGGCTCATAGGCAATGAGGAGAGCTACGGTCCTTACCAGACCATCAACGTATGCTGCTGGGACACTGCCAATCCAGACTACCGCTGGTGTTCCACTGGTAGCCTTGACGGTGGCAATGAGTTCAGCATAGCGAAAGCCGGAACCGTGGCTGATGACATCTGGCAGGATGCCCACGACAAGGTGGTGGAATTCGAGAAGAGCCAGCAAGAAGGCACTACCGATGATGAGGAACTCGACTCCGCCAAGGTGCTCTCACCTGAAGACCGCGCACAGCAAGAGAAATCCGCCCTCGACATCATCAACAGGTTCACAAAAGGCGATATGCAGGTTGAAGTAATCCTCGACCTCTGCCGCACCGTCAAGGACTGCGAACGCTATGCTTATAGTGCCTCTACCGACATGCTGACCATCCATGCCAGTGGTGCCATTGCTGCCTGCCGTGGGTTTTATGACTATGTGAAGGCTAAAGGCGCCGGTTTCTGTTCTTGGAGCGGAAGCCGATTCGCCCGACCTGACGACATGTCATGTAAGGAGACGAGTCTTATCTGCCAGTTCCGCGACCATCAGTATTTCAACGTGGTGACGTATGGCTACACCATGCCTTACTGGACCAAGGAACGATGGAATCAGGAAATCGACTGGATGGCTCTGCACGGTGTCGATATGCCTCTCATGCTCGTGGGTTCCGAATATATCTACCGTCAGGTGTTCAAGGAGATGGGACTGACAGACAAAGAAATCGACGAATGGGAAGTGGGACCAGCCCATCTGCCTTGGTTCCGTATGGGCAACCTTGCCGGTAACAGTTTCGACGGACCGCTCGGTGACGAGTGGAACATCAGGCAGAAAGCACTCGCGCATCACCTCCTCGACCGCATGAGAGCACTGGGCATGAAGCCTGTATGCCCTGCATTCGGCGGCTTCGTACCTAAGGCGTTCACAAAGCATGTCACTGGCTCAAGTACGGAGAACACCGGATGGAACTGGGTGCCTGCCAACTACCGCAACTACCGTCTCAACCCAGGCAGCAAGGCGTTTGTGACCGTAGGAACGAAGTTCATCCAGAAATGGGAGGAGGAATACGGTGTGAGCAAATACTACCTCTCCGACTCCTTCAACGAGATGACCATTCCGACCGCAAGCACACTGACACAATATGGCGACAACATCTACAAATGCATAAAGGATGGTTCCATGAACCCAGAAGCCGTGTGGGTGACCCAGGGCTGGACTTTCGTCTATCAGAGCAACGACTGGGGAAACACGAAATTCAAGGCACTGACGAAGAATGTGCCTGATGACCGGTTCATGGTGCTCTACATGAGTCCCGAGTACGGCCCGTCGAAGTGCTGGGAGAAGTATGAGGGATTCAACGGAAAGCAGTGGAACTACACCATGCTTCCTAACATGGGCGGCAAGACCTTCTGGACCGGCAACCTCAACAACTATGCCAAGAACTATCTCACCGACCTTTACAACTCACCGATGCAAGGCAACTGCACTGGTTTCGGCATGACTCCAGAGGGAACGGAGAACAACGAGATGCTCTACGAACTCATCACGGATGCGGGATGGACGGCAAAGAACGCCACCATCAACCTCGACAAATGGTTCACGCAATATGCCAATGCACGCTATGGCTGCTATCCTGACGAAATGAAGAAGATACACAAAGTGCTCCGCCAGACCGTTTATAACCGCTATATCGACCATCCTCGTTTTGGATGGCAGATGGGCGGCAACCTCACAGGCGCCGGTAGTGCCAACCTCGCAACCGGATTCTACACCGGTGTTGAGACACTCTTCAGCAGCACGGACGCACTGAAAGCCGTCAACACCCCTCTGCTTGAGAACGACCTCATAGAACTGGCAGTGCTCTATACAAGCGGACGCATCGAGAGTTCGGCACAACAAATCAAAAACACTAACGACAAGACCGAGGCGGCACGTCTCATCGCCGAACTCGACGAACTGATGCTCGATCTTGACGCGGCACTCGAACTGCACCCTAACTTCACACTGAGAAGCTGGGAGGACAAAGCGCAGGAAAACGGCGACAGTCAGGCGACCAAGACACGCAACGCCAAGAACGCGCGACGAATCGTCACCGTGTGGTACGGCAACCACACCAGCGATGAGCCTGTACAGGACTATGCCGCACGTCTGTGGAGCGGACTCGTACGCGACTTCTACCGTCCGCGTCTCATCAACCAACTCATGGCGGACAAAGGACTTACCAGCGGCTGGAACAGAATCAGTTTCGAGAACAACTTCGTCAATTCAGCCCCGGAACTGAGCGAGCCTCGCTCCGTGACAGGAGACCATATCGAATTCCTCGCACGTCTAGTGAACCATGCCAAGAACTTCGGGAACATAGAAATCGAGCCTCTCGACAAAATCGAGGCAAGCACCGATCTGGCAAACCACTGGTACACATTCCGCAACGCGGAAATCTCCGCCAGTGAGGATGTGCTGACCACCAACGGCGACAACTCACCGGCATGCATCCGGGCCGGAGTCAACGAAGGCTCACAGGTATGGCGAGTCATCAGCACAGGCGACGGCATCTTCCGTATCGAGGGACGCTGGGGCGAGAACATCAGCGTAGCGAATGGCAAGGCCATGACGTTCTATGCACCAATACGAAGTGATGTGCGGTTCAACTGGGCAACTGACGGCAGCAAACACTTCGCAATCGTGCCGTTGGCAGGCAACGACGTGATGCCGGCCAACACTTGGCAGGTGGAGCCAGTGGCATCGGCACTCGTCCCAGAGGCAAAGAGCGAGGACTACGCACGTTACATCCGACGTCTCGCCGGTTTCACTCAGACAGACATATTCGGTCAGGTCGGACAGCCGCGGAGTGCTGCATCACTTGAGAATGCCATCGCGCGACTTCAGAAAGAAGGACAGAACATCGACCACAAGACCTATGACACCTTCCTCGCTCAGTGGGCGGCACTCTGCGACACACTGATAACAAAGAGCGAAGACATCAATGTGGGAACACTCGTGAACCTCATAATGAGCGCCCACCAGATTATCGTCCCTGCCGATGCACAGACCTCCGAACTCGCCGCCACACTCTTCGAGGCCATCCAGACCGCGGAGAAGGCTGCCGCCCGCAAGTCTGATGCCGCAAAAGCCATCGCCGACCTTGAGACTGCCATACTGACCTACTATGCGGCTGGAGGTCAGGTGACCGACACTCCCATCGAATCACTCGTCCCAGAATCAACTGGTCTGAAGATGAAGATAAAGGCAGTGTTCCCCAATGGCAAGGAACATGTCGTTTACAGTGACGGCAACAAGCTGACAGCGGCATCCACGACTCCAGGCAAGGCTGTCAGCGAGTTCGACATCATCGAGATGGATGGGGTGAGTTACGTCCTCAAAGCCGGTGGACAGTACATTCACTGGACCTCAGGCGACGACACCTCCAAAAGCGAAGACCTCGACGGACTCAATGAGGACTTCGACTCAAACCTAAACACCCTGACCATCCGTCCCGGCACTACCGACGGCATACAGTCAACCACATGGAGCACAAAGCCCATATCCTCATTATGCGAAATCGTAGGCAACGGCACCAACGGTCAGAGGTTCAACTTCACCCTCCGCGAGAAAGACAACTGTTGGGTTGCCGGCAATCCTGGCATGAAGTTCTTCGACACCAACTGGGACGGAGTCGGCTGCCGCACATCATTCTTCCGCATAGAACTGATAGAGCCAGACAATCCCACATCCCTCATCGGTGTCGGTGCGACCAACCGACTCGCCGACCCAGGCCACATCTCCGACCTCCAAGGCAGACGAGTCACACGACCAACGCACGGCATTTTCATCAAGAACGGCAAGAAAGTCCTGCTCTGAGAGCACAACGACCATACTCAATAATAATTTTTGGCGGTTAGGAAATAATTGACTAACTTTGCTGGAGCCTTTGCCATTGCCGAGCATCCACTGTCTGGCAAGACCGTCATCGGAGGATGAACGGAAAAGGAGAGAAGGCTACATATACATGAAAGGCGTACTGAACGCTTTGGTTTCTGACGTTCCTTGAATCTCGCAAATTCAGACTATCTGTCATTAACAAAGCAGCGAAGACGCCCTGTGTAGGTGTATATACACCCACCCCACCAAAGATGACCACATCAATGGTGGTCCGTGGGTTGATATATGCATCAGCGTGGGGTATCGACGTTGCTCGTTTCGACAGATAGGGCAATGCGAGAGCCTAAGGAACGTGGAACGGGTGACAGACCAGCTCCACGTTTTTTATGTGTATCGACCATAGTCATAAACAACAACCATCATCTGCATCCGGAGCTGTGCGGTGAGCATCTAAACAACAAAAGTCAATAAATCAATGGACACAACTACAACGCATGTATCATCACCCATCATCAAAGACAGATGCGAGTTCGCAGACACTCTGAAATACATGCTGATATTCCTTGTTGTCTATGGACATTTCATCCAAGATTGCATTTGGTCGCCTAACAAGTGTACCGCTGTCTATAATGTAATCTATTCATTCCACATGCCTTTGTTCATATTCATCAGCGGATATTTCTCAAAGCACATCGACCATCAGCGCAGGAGAGAGATAGACATGCTGCTGTATCCATTTCTCGTATTCCAGGTCCTCAACATCCTATATTACAGACTCATAACCTCCTCCCACTGTTCAATAAACCTCTTCAATCCACAAAACCAGAACTGGTATTTGCTGTCACTCTTTTTCTGGAGGACATTCACTCCGTACTGCAAGTCATTCAACAAATGGGCGGTAATCGGAACGACCTTATTGTTTGCTTTTGTCATCGGATTCTCGGATAACGTCGGTGAATTTCTCTCACTCCACAGAACATTCTACTGGTTTCCAGTCTTCCTGCTTGGATACTATTGCGGCGACTTGATGAGACTTGCGGCAGTTCTCCAAAAGTACAAGTTTGTCATTGTGCCTGTGTGCATAGCATGTGTGGCAGGCATCTGCATCCTGTCAATGTCGGAGGACACATATCGTTATGATTTTTACGGATTTGTTCCTGGAGAAGGGCATCATAAGGACTTCCTTTTGTTGCTGAGCCGCATGATGGCATACCTCGTCTCGGTGGTTATGTCACTTGGTTTTATCTGTGTAATGAGTCTGATGTGTGACAGATGGAGTTGGATTAATAAGACCTGCAAAAGGTTGGGAGGAACTATGTTGTTGTATCTCGTGCACTTCTTCTTCATTTTTCAGATCAATCCGGTCATCATCCCGCTTGGTGGATATGCTCCTGTGATTATGTTCGGCATATCAATCGTACTGTTCATCATATTCACGAACAAGAGTGTGGTAAAGTACTTTGAGCCTCTGGCCGACATGTCAGCCGCACTGAAGATGCTGAGGAATGCACGACATTTCCTCACCCATGACGGACAATCCCAAACCAATCAATAGCAAATCAGCGATATGGGAGTCAATCGGAAAATCCGACGATGACTTCTCATCTGACTCCCAAGCACCCTTGACAAGAGGCAAAAAACCAGCAAATTCGCTTGTATGATAGTCAGATAAGGCTACTTTCCTCTATACATAGCGCATAGCTAAGTCTGACCATTCGCATAGATACGTCTGGGAGAGCGCACAATCAGGCCTAGGAGAGCGCACACTGAGGGTGTGGTCATGCGCTCTCCCAGACCTGACTATGCGAAGTCGCCGATGCGGCTGAGTTTTGTCTATGCCGCATCCGAACGCTCACTGGGCAGTGCCTGAGTGTTGTCTGTGTAGGAGGGTAACGGAAATGTGCCAAGGATTGATTTTTCAGTGGTCTGGAGGCTTCCACGAACAAAAGCGGACTTGTTAGCAAGTGACGGTCTGATGTCCGGTTGGGTTTCATGGATAAGCCCGTGTTCGGGAAGCGATCTGAATGCGAGTCGTGATGTCGGGTGCGGAGATAGGACGAGCAGGACGCACCAGTTCCCACCGATGGTGGATAGTGGCGGAGAGTGCGAGATGGTGTGTCCTACCCTTTCAGCACAGGGTCACAGGTGAGTCCGATGCCTAATTTCTTGAATATCTTGCGGTCAACCTCGCTGAGCATGACGGTGCTGTGAGCCTGGCAGCCGCGTAGCAGTGGCAGCATCGCCAAGGCGCGGCGGCAGTTGAGGTCGTTTTTGCTGAGTACGGACAGTGCCACGAGCACTTCATCGGTATGCAGTCGCGGGTTGTGGCCTCCGAGGTATTCGGTCTTGGTTTTCTGTATCGGCTCTATGAGTTCCTGCGATATGAGTTTCGTTCCGTGGTCTATGCCCGCCATATGTTTGGTGGCATTGAGCAGCAGCGACGCGCAGGTGCCGAGCAGCGGACTTGATGATGCCGTGATGATGGTGCCGTCCTGGAGTTCGATGGCGCTGCACGGTACGTCAGTGACTTCTTTCCTCGACTTGGCGGCGACGGTGCACTTACGGTAGTCTGTGGTTATCTTGAGTTGTTTGAACAAGAGACTAATCTTGTTCACTTCCTGCTCGTTGCAGGCACCGTTGGCAAGTGAGTTGAGAGCGGTGTAGTATCTCCGTATGATTTCCTGCTTCGATGCCTCCTGGCATACCTCGTCGTCACAGATGCAGTAGCCGAGCATGTTGACCCCCATATCGGTAGGTGACTTGTATGGGCACTCTCCGTAGATGCCTTCGAAGATGGCATTGAGCACAGGGAATATCTCCACGTCGCGGTTATAGCTGACTGCCACGTTGCCGTAAGCCTCGAGATGGAAGGGGTCGATCATGTTCACGTCGTCGAGGTCGGCGGTAGCCGATTCGTATGCTATGTTGACAGGATGCTTCAGAGGCAGGTTCCAGACAGGGAACGTCTCGAACTTGGCATACCCGGCCTCGACACCCCGGCGGTTCTCGTTGTAGCACTGGCTGAGGCATACAGCCATCTTTCCGCTCCCGGGACCCGGAGCCGTGACGATGACAAGCGGCTTGGCGGTCTCCACGAAGTCATCCTTGCCGAAGCCCTCGTCGGAGTCGATGAGGTCCACGTTATTAGGATAGCCCTCGATAAGGTAGTGGAAATGAGCCTTGATTCCCCTCGATTCCAAGCGTCTGCGGTAAGCATCGGCCGAGCTCTGACCGTTGTAGTGGGTGATGACCACGTTGTCAACCTGGAAGCCGCGGTTGAGGAACTCGGTCCTCAGGCGCAGGACATCCTCGTCGTAGGTGATGCCGAGGTCCTGACGCACCTTGTTCTTCTCTATGTCGAAGGCGCTGATGACGATTATGATCTCAGCCGAGTCGGCAAGTTGCTGCAGCATCCTGAGTTTGCTGTCGGGCTGGAACCCTGGAACGACGCGGCTGGCGTGGTAGTCATCGAAGAGTTTACCGCCCATCTCCATGTAGAGTTTACCCTTGAACTGGGCTATCCTTTCCTTTATGTGTTCGCTCTGGATATGCAGGTACTTGTCATTGTCAAAACCGTATTTCATAATCATTTTATTATTTCCGACGGCAAAGGTAGGAAATAATATTGACTTTTTTCGAAAACATTGACAAAATTTCAAATAAAATCATTAACTTTGCACGTTAGTATATATTGGCGCTTTAGCCCCTTTTCACAGATAACGTTAATTCAGACAATAAGACAATGAAGACTAATTTCAGAACATCCACCTGCGGTGAGCTCCGGCTTACGGACGCAGGAAAGACTGTCACCCTCTCCGGATGGGTGCAGAGAGTCAGGAAAATGGGCGGTATGACATTCGTTGACCTCCGCGACCGCTACGGCATCACCCAGCTTGTGTTCAACGAGCAGACCGACGCAGACCTGTGCGCCGAAGCCAACCATCTGGGTCGCGAGTATGTGGTCCAGGTGACTGGCAAGGTCAACGAACGCTACAGCAAGAACGCGAACCTGCCAACCGGTGAGATTGAGCTCATAGTCGAGGAACTCAACATCCTGAACGCGGCACAGATACCGCCGTTCACCATCGAGGACAACACCGACGGTGGTGATGACCTGCGGATGAAGTATCGCTACCTCGACCTCCGTCGCGAGACAGTGCGCAGAAACCTCGAGCTCCGTCACCGTATGTGCATCGTAGTGCGCAACTACCTCTCCGACCTCGGTTTCCTTGAGGTGGAGACACCTATTCTCATCGGCAGCACTCCGGAAGGTGCGCGCGACTTCGTAGTTCCATCACGCATGAACCAAGGGCAGTTCTATGCCCTGCCACAGAGTCCCCAGACTCTGAAGCAGTTGCTCATGGTGGCCGGTTTCGACCGCTATTTCCAGATTGCCAAGTGTTTCCGCGACGAAGACCTTCGCGCCGACCGTCAGCCGGAATTCACCCAGATAGACTGCGAGATGAGTTTCGTGTCGCAGGAAGACATCATCCAGACCTTCGAGGGCATGGCCAAGCATATCTTCAAGGAGTTGCGCGGGGTCGAGTTCAAGGAGCCGTTCCTCCGTCTGCCTTGGGCCGAGGCCATGCGCCGATTCGGCAGCGACAAACCGGACATGCGCTTCGGCATGGAGTTCGTCGAACTCATGGACGTATTGCAGACGGGGGCTTTCCCTGTGTTCGACAACGCCAAGTACATAGGCGGGATATGCGCCCCAGGCTGCGCATCGTACACCCGCAAGCAACTCGACCAGCTCACCGACTTCGTGAAGCGTCCTCAGATAGGCGCCAAAGGCCTCGTATATGCCAGGGTGCAGGAAGACGGCAGCGTGAAGTCCAGTGTTGACAAGTTCTACACGGCTGAACAACTTCTCGCATTGAAAGAGAAGATGGGCGCACAGCCTGGCGACCTCATCCTCATCCTCTCGGGCGACGACACGAACAAGACACGCAAGCAACTCTGCGAGTTACGCCTCGAGATGGGTGAGCGTCTCGGTCTCCGCGACAAGAACAAGTTCGCCCTGCTCTGGGTGACTGAGTTCCCTATGTTCGAGTGGAGCGACGAGGAGCAGCGTCTCATGGCCATGCACCACCCGTTCACCCACCCTATGAACGAAGACATCCCGATGCTCGACACCAACCCGGAAGCGGTGCGCGCCGACGCCTACGACATGGTATGCAACGGCATCGAGGTCGGCGGAGGAAGCATACGTATCCACGACCCTAAGCTTCAGGCCAAGATGTTCGAGATCCTCGGTTTCACACCAGAGAAGGCTCAGGAGCAGTTCGGCTTCCTCATGAACGCATTCAAGTACGGCGCACCACCTCACGGAGGTCTGGCATACGGTCTCGACCGCTGGGTAAGCATACTGGCGGGACTCGACTCCATACGCGACTGCATCGCGTTCCCTAAGAACAACAGCGGGCGCGACGTGATGCTCGACGCACCTTCGGCAATCGACCAGAAACAACTCGACGAACTCGCAATATCAATTAAGGTGGGTTCCTGAAAATTCACCGAAAAATAGTAAATAATGGACAAGAAATCAATTATTGGCTTCATCCTGATGGGGTTGGTGGTGTTCGGCTACATGTTCTATGCCAGCCGCAACGCCAAGGAGAGAGACATAGAACAGCGGAAGCAGGCCATAGTAGAACAGCAGATACGTCAGGAGAGGCAGAAGGCCGAAGATGCGGAGAATGAGGTCAAGGCAAGGAAAGAGCTCGCCCAGATGACCGACTCGGCCAACGCACTCTTCATGGCAAGGCAGGTGAACGAGGGCACCACGACCATCGAGAACGAACTGCTTCGCCTGACCATCGACAACAAAGGCGGGCAGATAAGCCGCGCCGAACTCAAGGACCCGACCTATAAGAGCCAGGAAGGCGGACAGGTGGTGCTCTTCGACGGCAAGGACTCTCAGTTCAGCCTGCTCATCGACGGCAAGGAAGACAACATCGCGACCGATGAGTTCTACTTCACGCCACTCGGCCGGAAGGCTGACGGAGTGACCATGCAGGTACCGGTTGGCAGCGGCAGCATCAACATCGCCTACTCACTCGTGCCCAACTCCTACCTCGTCCACATGGACATCAGCGCCAAGGGACTCAGCGGCTTCTTCCCCTCGAAGACCAAGACACTCGACATCGTATGGAGGGAAGACCTCCGTCAGCAGGAGAAAGGCGGTGACTTCGAGACACGCTACGCCACAATCACATACCGCACGACCGACAACGACACTGAAGAGCTCAGCAGCATGGGCGCCGACAAAGAGGAGAAGTCCTTCGAGTCCGACGTGCATTGGGTGGCATTCAAGGACCAGTTCTTCTCACAGATACTCATTGCCGGTGACTCGTTCACACCGAGCCTGATGTCATCGAAGCAGATACAGAAGGGCGACACAGCCCGCATGGGCTATCTGAAGTCCTACGAGACCAACCTAACCGCTCCATTCGACCCATCGGGCGACGAGGCCACGGCGCTCACCATGTACCTCGGCCCGAACAAGTTCTCCACTCTGAAGGACAACGAGGAACTTCTCGGCGCCGACCGCGACCTCGACCTACAGAGCCTCGTCTATCTCGGATGGCCGCTCATCAAATACGTCAACCGCTATTTCATACTCTACCTCTTCGACTGGATGACCTCGTGGGGCATCAACATGGGTATCGTGCTGACCATACTCACCCTCGTAATCAAGTTCGCCGTCTATCCCCTCCAGCGCAAGTCCTACCTGTCAAGTTCCCGTATGCGCGTGCTCAAGCCGAAAATCGAGGAACTCGCGAAGAAATACCCTAACAAGGAGGACGCCATGCTCAAGCAGCAGGAGACCATGAGACTCTACTCCGAGTACGGCGTGAGTCCTATGGGAGGCTGTCTGCCTATGCTCATACAGATGCCTATCTGGATTGCCCTCCTCAACTTCATACCTAACGCCATCGAGCTCCGCGGGCAGTCGTTCCTCTGGGCCGATGACCTCTCGACCTATGACGACATCATCAACTGGGGCACGGACATCTGGCTGATAGGAGACCACCTCAGCCTGTTCTGCGTGCTATGGGCAGTGTCGATGGTACTCAGCACACTCTTCACGATGAAGCAGCAGCAGGATTCCGCCATGTCGCCTGAGCAGGCACAGACGATGAAGATGATGAAGTGGGTGTACTTCCTCATGCCGGTTGTGTTCTTCTTCTCGTTCAACAGCTACTCCTCAGGACTCAACTATTACTACTTCTTCTCATCAATGGTGACCGTCCTCATGATGTGGTATCTGAAGAAGACCACTGACGACGAGAAACTCCTCGCCCAGCTCGAGCGCCGTTACGAAGAGCGCAAGAAGAACAACACAGGAGTGCGCAAGACCTCGTCGATGATGGAGCGTATGCAGGAGATGGCACGCAAGCAGCAGGAGCAACTCGAAAAGCAACGCGCCGCGCAGCAACAAAGGAAATAATGTCACTCCGTCAGCCCTGACTTGGCTGACATAGATACCATGACCATGAAGAGAACAATCAACACATTATGCTGTCTCCTGTTAGCAGCGACTATGACACAAGCAAGACAATTCACTCCGGAGTTCCTGTGGCAGATGGGGCGCGTCGGCTCTTATGACGCCAACGAGAAAGACGTGCTCTACAGTGTATCCTACTACTCAGTAGCAGACAACAAGAGCCGTTCCGTAATCAAGCTCAACGGCAAGACCCTCACCGAAGGTCAGTCGAGCGAGTACTCACCACGCTTCATGAAAGACGGCAAACACATCGCATACCTTGCGGCCGACAAGGCAGGAAAGACCCAGTTGTTCATCATGAGCGACGACGGTGCGGTGCGCCAGCAGGTCAGTTTCTGCGACAAGGACATCGACGACTACCTGTTCTCGCCCGACGAGAGCAAAGTCATCCTCATCCATCAGGTAGCATGCAAGTCACCACGCTATGCCGACCTGCCGAAAGCGAACGCACATATTGAGGATGAGGTGATGTACCGCCACTGGGATGAATGGGTAGAGACCATCCCCCACCCTTTCGTCGCCACGTTCGACGGCAGCAAGGTCGGGACGGAGAGAGACCTACTCGCAGGTGAGCCCTACGAATGTCCGATGAAACCATTCGGAGGCATCGAGCAACTCTGCTGGAGTCCCGACTCCAGGCAGGTGGCATACACCTGCCGCAAACTTACCGGACTTGACTATGCCACCAGCACAGACTCCGACATATACCTCTACGACATCGGGACAGGCAAGACGCACAACCTGTGCAAGCCGGAAGGCTATGTGCGTCCGAAGGTCGATTACACCCTATCCCTCAGGGACCAGGCGGTCAATCATCAGTCTGGCGACCTCAACATGGGCTACGACACCAATCCTCAGTTCTCGGCCGACGGCAAGTACATAGCATGGCAGAGCATGCGTCAGGACGGTTACGAGAGCGACAGGAACCGGCTATGCGTGCTCAATCTGGAAGACGGCACGAAGACCTATGTCGCAGAGGATTTCGACAGTAACGTCGATGCCTTCTGCTGGAATATGCAGCCAAAGAAACACACCTTATATTATATAGGGGTATGGCACGGAGAGACCCACGTCTATTCAACCGACCTCAAAGGCAATGTGAAGAAGCTCACAGAAGGTCAGTACGACTATACCGGTGTGCGGTTCTGCGGCAAGCGCCTCGTATGCGGACGTCAGTCCATGCGTGAGCCGACCGACCTCTACGCCGTTGACCTCAAGACCCTTGCGGTCAGCCAGCTCACCGACGAGAACAAAGCCATCAAGGCTGAGGTTGACTGGGGGACAGTGGAGCCACGTTGGTCGAAGACCGTCGATGGCAAAGACCTCCTCTCATGGATAGTCCTTCCGCCCCATTTCGACAAGAACAAGAAGTACCCTACCCTCCTCTTCTGCGAGGGCGGGCCTCAGAGTCCGGTCAGCCAGTTCTGGTCCTATCGCTGGAATCTCATGATAATGGCAGCCAACGGCTATGTGGTCGTATGTCCTAACCGTCGCGGACTCCCGGGATTCGGCAGTGCGTGGAACGAGGAGATCTCGACCAACTACGGAGGCCACTGCATGGATGACCTGCTATCAGCCATCGACGACGCGGTGAGGAACCTGCCATACGTTGACAAGGACCGCCTCGGATGCGTAGGAGCAAGTTTCGGCGGCTACAGCGTCTATTGGCTCGCGGGGCATCACGACAAGCGGTTCAAGGCATTCATCGCCCATGACGGCATCTACAACTTCGAGCAGCAGTATGCTGAGACCGAGGAGGCATGGTTCACCAACTGGGACCTCGGTGGCGCACCTTGGCACAAGGACCGTCCGGAGATTCAGCGTACCTACGCCAACTCGCCCCACCTCTTCGTCGATCGATGGGACACACCTATCCTCTGCATTCACGGAGAGAGGGACTACCGCATCGTGGCGTCACAGGCAATGGCGGCATTCAACGCGGCACGCTACCGACAGGTTCCGGCACAGTTGCTCATCCTACCCGAGGAGAACCACTGGGTACTCAAGCCACAGAACGGCATACTCTGGCAACGTACCTTCTTCGCCTGGCTGGACAAATACCTCAGATAATCACTTCAAATCCCAATATTATGACCCAAACAATTCAAAAAACCCTCAGAGACAATCCGGCAATGCGCTGGACCGCACTGCTGCTCTTGGCACTGGCAATGTTCTGTGCTTATATCTTCATGGACATCCTCTCGCCTATCAAAGACCTCATGATGTCACAACGCGGCTGGGACTCCACGGCATTCGGAACCATGCAGGGCGCGGAGACTTTCCTGAACGTATTCATCTTCTTCCTCATCTTCGCCGGAATCATACTCGACAAGATGGGAGTCAGGTTCACCGCCGTGCTCTCTGGTGCAGTGATGCTCGTAGGTGGAATCATCAAATACTTTGCTGTGTCTGACCTGTTCATCGGCAGCGGACTTGAGACATGGTTCACCAACAACCTCAACTATATCCCCGGCTTCGACGAACTGGGCGTGTCTCCTTTCTATGAAGGTATGCCGGCATCGGCAAAGGTAGCGGCCATCGGCTTCATGATCTTCGGTTGCGGAGCCGAGATGGCTGGCATCACAGTGTCAAGAGGCATCGTGAAGTGGTTCAAGGGGCGCGACACCGCACTTGCCATGGGTTCCGAAATGGCTCTTGCCCGTCTCGGTGTCGCCACGTGCATGATTTTCTCACCGTTCTTCGCTAAATACGGTGGCTCCATCGACGTGTCACGCTCGGTAGCCTTCGGAGTGGTGCTGCTATGCATCGCACTCATCATGTTCATCGTCTATTTCGCCATGGACAGGAAACTCGACTCACAGACCCATGAGGCAGAGGACGTGGATGAGCCGTTCAAGGTCTCCGACATCGCTAAAATCCTCTCAAGCCGTGGTTTCTGGCTCGTGTCGCTCCTTTGCGTACTCTACTACTCAGCCATCTTCCCGTTCCAGAAGTACGCGGTCAACATGCTCCAGTGCAACCTCACCCTTGAGAAGGGAACCGGGTTCTGGGCCGGAGAGTTGGTGACGATCATACAGTACGTCCTCATGCTCATCGTTGCCGTATGCTCATTCTCGAGCAACTTCTCAAGCGGCAAGGTCAGGAAGAACGTGCTCATGGCACTTGCGGTAGTTTTCCTCATCGGCTACTGCTATCTCGGCTACTGCCGCGGGACCGCAGAGACGATTTTCGCCGTGTTCCCACTCCTGGCAGTCGCCATCACACCGATACTCGGCAAGTATGTCGATCATAAGGGCAAGGCAGCCACGATGCTCGTCTTCGGCTCACTGCTTCTCATCATCTGTCATCTCACCTTCGCCTTCGTCCTTCCTATGTTCAAGGGAAACACCGTCGGCGGAGTGATAGTGGCATACATGACCATCCTCGTACTCGGCGCATCCTTCTCGCTCGTACCAGCCGCCCTGTGGCCGAGTGTCCCGAAACTTGTCGATGAGAAAATCATCGGCTCGGCATACGCCCTTATCTTCTGGATCCAGAACATAGGCCTGTGGCTCTTCCCACTGCTCATAGGCAAGGTGCTTGACGGTACCAACCCCGACATTGCCGCAGCCGTCGGGAACGGCACTATGACACAGGAAGTAGCCGCCGTCTCTTACGACTACACCTGGCCGCTCATCATGCTTGCAGGTCTCGGCGTGGCAGCACTCCTCATCGGCCTCGTGCTCAAAGTGGTCGATAAGAAAGAGAACATAGGACTCGAATTACCAAATATCAAATAAGGGGTGTTCTATTAATTCCCCGCAAAAATAAATAATTAACAAACTATGGGTGTGTATTGCTATTTTGATGCTTTTGGCTTTTTCTTTGCATCTTGCTGTCCTTCATTCAGTCACGATGCCCGCATCGCTCCTTTATGAATGGCAGCAACCTGCTAAAGAACAATCTCAAAATCATCTAAAATGTAATTAATAGAACACCCCATAATAAAAACCACACCATTATGTTCGAAAACCAACCCAAAGGGCTTTACGCCCTCGCACTCGCCAATACCGGCGAACGTTTCGGCTACTACACGATGTTAGCTATCTTCACGTTATTCATGCAAGCCAAATTCGGATGGACTGAAGGCCAAGCAGGACAGGTATATGCGATTTTCCTCGCAGTAGTGTATTTCGCTCCGTTCTTCGGAGGTATGCTCGCTGACAAATACGGCTATGGCAAATGTGTGAAAACAGGCATGGCTGTGATGTTCTTAGGCTATCTTGGACTTGCTATTCCTACATCAGCCGACACGAACGGGATGATAGCCATGTTCGCCGGACTCACCTGCGTCTCTCTCGGCACAGGCCTGTTCAAGGGTAACCTACAGGTCCTCGTGGGCAATCTCTATGACGACCCTAAGTATTCCGCAAGCCGCGACTCGGCATTCAGCCTCTTCTACATGGCAATCAACATAGGTGCGATGTTCGCTCCTGCCATGGCAAATGCAATCACCAATTCTTATCTTGGCAAATATGGCTATGTCTATGACCCACAGAACACCGACCCCGAATATCTCGAAGCACTGTACGGAGCATACGGACTGTGTTTCGGCGTGGCTTGCGTATCACTCATACTCTCGGTATTAATCTACTTCGCATGCCAGAAATGGTTCAAGCACGCCGATGTCACCGCAAAACAGGCTAAGGCGCAGCAAAGTCAGGTCGTGGAACTGACGCCGAAGCAGACCAAAGACAGAATCGTTGCTCTTCTGCTTGTGTTCGCCGTCGTGATTTTCTTCTGGATGGCATTCCACCAGAACGGTTCCGCACTCACGTTCTTCGCTAAGAAATACACCAACCTGACTGTCGGAGGTCCGCTGCGATTCGGCTTCAACATCTTCTCACTTGCACTGACCGCTGCCGCCGTCTATACAGGATTCAGCACCTTCCAGTCGAAGGTCAGGAAGACAAAGGTCATCTGTGGCATATTCACGTTAGCCCTCATCGGCGGCGCACTCGCACTCTACTATGCTATGCCGGATCCAATCAGCACACTTCCATCCGACTACCAGCAGTTCAATCCGTTCTTCGTTGTGGCTCTGACTCCGTTCTGCATGGCGTTCTTCGCCATCTTCGCCAACAAAGGCAAAGAGGTCAGCGCCCCGACACGAATCGCCTGGGGTATGTTCGTCGCTGCTATCGGCTTCGGTGTCATAACACTCGCGTCATCCGGTCTCACATCACCTATGGACCTGGGCAAAGACGAGACACAGAGCATCCTGTCACCGTCATGGCTGATCTCAACCTATTTCACCCTCACAATAGCCGAGTTGCTTCTCTCACCTATGGGAATCAGTTTCGTCAGCAAGGTAGCGCCTCCAAAGTTCAAGGGAATGATGATGGGTGGATGGTTTGTCGCAACGGCCATCGGCAACTATCTCAGTTCAATCCCTTCCACGCTTTGGGACAAAATACCGCTTATGTATAACTGGGGAATACTCATCGCACTCTGCCTCATCAGCGCAATCGTCATGTTTGCCCTGCTCAGGAAACTGAAGCAAATGACAGAATAGCCAGATACACCAGAAACATAGTCAATGTAAACAAGGTGGGGGCAGTCAACCCACGGATAAAAACTTATCAGATATAATGAACGCACTCCTTATTCCAATCCTGCTCGTGATGGCGGGCCTGCTCGTCGGAGTATTCTTCAAATCACTGTCGAAGTACATCAAGATTCCCTATACGGTCATCCTGTTTGCCGTGGGTATAGCGCTCGGCATACTCTCCCGCACCGGATGCCTCGACGGTCTGCCAATAGTGAAGGTCGGCATCAACGACGTAGCCAATATCGACCCGGACTTCATCCTCTACGTGTTCCTTCCTATACTCATCTTTGATGCGGCATACGAGATGAACCTCCACGTCTTCAAGAAAACCCTGCTCAACGCATCGATTCTCGCCGGACCAGGACTCGTCATCTGCATGCTGCTCACAGCATGTCTCATCATGGGTATGAGCTATCTACTTCCCAATTACGACTTTGACCAAAGCAGTTGGGTATATGCGCTGATGTTCGGAGGTCTCATCTCAGCCACAGACCCAGTAGCCGTCGTGGCACTGCTTCAGGAACTGAAGACATCGAAGCGCTTCTCCACACTCGTTGACGGCGAGTCACTCCTCAACGACGGAACGGGCATCGTCTGCTTCATGCTATTCTACTCGCAGTTCAACGGCAGTCCGGTGGAGATGGGACCGCTGCTCTACTTCTGCTTCGTCGTGGTCGGCAGTCTGGTCATCGGATACATCATCGCACGCATCACACTATGGTTCATCACCCGAGTGACAAGTGAGGAAATCATCCAGAACAGCGTGATGATTATAGCAGCCTACATCACGTTCATCATCGCACAATACGCCTTCGACATCTCAGGTGTCATCGCACTCGTCGTCTATGGTCAGTACATAGCGAAAAAGGGACGTCCGCTTCTCAAGCCACAGGTCAACGTGTTCATGGAGAAGTTCTGGAGTCTCTTGGCATACATCGCCAACACGCTCATCTTCATCATCGTAGGTGTCATCATCGCCGACAAGGTTGACATCAGCACCTGGAGCTTGATGTTATTGGTCATAGTGTATATCGGACTCATACTGATACGCTTCATCATGATCTACATGCTCTATCCGCTGATGCGCAAGATAGGCTACGGCATCACCATCCCGGAGACAGTCATACTCGGCTGGGGCGGACTGCGCGGAGCACTGGGCATGTCACTCGCACTTATGGTCTATAACACCGAGACCATACCTGAAGACATCCGCGAGACCGTGCTGTTCCTTACGGCAGGCATCGTCACACTCACACTCTGCATCAACGCCACCACATCGAAATGGCTCCTCGCGCGACTCGGGCTCATCAAGCATGAGACCACAGCACGAAACCAGATGTACTCACGCATCCACAACAACATCCGCCAGAACTCACTGTCGTTCATCAACGAGATGAAGACCAACAAGCAGATGCACGATGCGTACTGGGACGAAGTGGAGAAATCCGTCTCCGAAGAAGAGGCTCTGGAAGACGATGACAGCAACATCATGGCAGAGACCATCGCGGAACTCCGTATCAAACTCCTCGACAAGGAGCGCGAGACTGTCAACACCATATACGAACAGGGAATCATCAGCCAGCTCACCTACAGCAAACTACTTGACGCTATCGACGAGCTCTACGACTCCGAAGGCTACGACAACCTCGACAAGCACATACCGCTACTGGCGATGAAGCGCCATCGTTGGCTTGTAGGCATACGTAACATCCAGAAGTCACTACATTTCTTCACATACTCCACCTTCTCCATGAAATACTACGCCGTCCAGGTGTCAAAGCGGTATGACCTCTATCGCGGCTTCATTCTCGGCCACGAGGCTTGCCTACGGCTTCTCGACACAATCGACAAAGAAGGAATCATAAGCCAGAACATCGAGGCAGGAGTATTAGAGACAGTCAGGAACGAGATAGAAGCAGGCATCAACCGCGCCAACTTCCTCATGGACAACCTCAAAGAGAACTTCCCGAAGAGTTTCAGACGCGCCGTCACCAGCAAGGCCATCCGTATGCTCATGGCAGAAGAACGCAACAAAGTCATCTCCATGCTTCACCAAGGACTCATCACGCCAGAGGACTCAGTGAACCTGCTCTTCAAGATCGACAAGCGACAGGAGAAGACCAACGCAATCCTATGACCACCCTGAAGCACAGATGCAAGAAGGTGCGAAAAGGATGGGATATGTGGACAACGCCATCACCTGATCGTCATCTGGCAACAGTAACTCAATAGAAGCACCTTTATGAGAAGCGCCCGACTGAAGAGGGAATCCATCCCAATGCCAGCCGGGCGCTCATTTTAGGTGGGTTCTATAAATTCACCGAATAATACAAATTTATCTATTGTTGTCCGCTAAACATAAAAAGTCGGTTTGAACTTATTGTTGTTCAATGAA
>JAKSJE010000018.1 GCA_024398405.1 Bacteroidaceae bacterium | reverse complement strand
CAGGTATATACCACTTGTTAGTAACAGGTATATACCACTTGTTAGTAACAGAAATGTAGTTTTGTCCGTAATCGTGGATAATGTCATGCGCACTATCGCGATGTCTCGTGCGTAGTAGAGCCAAATGTCATGCGGTGTGTCAAGTCCTGGCGAACCGTTGGGGTTTGTTTGTCTGATAACGATGTGCAATGGTTATCAATAATAGAACCCACGTTAAATCAACTGACCGGGCTGTTTGGATTCAGGTATTGGCCTTTGGCTTTGGTCCATCCGCCCCACTCTATCGCTTTCCGGGGACATGAATGATAGCAGCGCATGCACATGACACATGCATCGCCCCATTGAGGGTTACGTCCGGACAGTTCGATATTATGCATCGGACAGACCTTGGAGCAGAGTGAACATGAAATGCACTGGGAGTTGACATGGAACTTCGACGGACTCATGAGCCATTTATTGAAAGCCCATCGGAGCAGGACGCTCTTGATCCATGTGAAGCCGCCAGGGAGAAGTTGGAAATCACCTTCGCGAGAGTCAATGATATCATCGACTGCCATCTGGAGCCGCGCCTTGGCTTGTGAGAGTTTGCGAGTCTCCTTGTCATGTGGATCAACATCAAAACCGGGCAGGTTGACATAGGACTCTGGCATCATGATATCATATCCGAGGTGGCAAGTCCAGCCCTTCGATGACACCAACTGGCAGAATTCCTGATTCAGTCGGCCTGTGTCGTCACCACATGTGCATATATAATAAAGATATGTGACATTGGCGATGGACAGACGTGAGATGAAGTCGGATATGAAACGAGGAAGTCCCCAAGCGTAACACGGGAATACGAAGCCGAGTTTCTCCGTAGGGGCGAGTTCGTAAGAAAAACAATCCCGACGGATAGCGTCAGGAATGAACATCAAAGTGTCACCGAGTTCTTCTGACAGAACCTCTGCCACCCACTGGCTGTTGCCAGTACCGGAAAAATAAAAAACCATAGCGGAAGGAGGGGGATTCGAACCCCCGGAACGGTTACCCGTTCACCGGTTTTCGAGACCAGCGCAATCGTCCACTCTGCCATCCTTCCGAGGATGCCGGGCAAGACCCGGACGAAGAGACCAGAACCGACACGACCATTAAGAGCGATTAGTCGATAACTGACGCAACAAACTAACCATACACCTCGTTGACGACACCGAGAGCCGTGATGGCTTTTGGCATGCCAATCCATGGAAGGATAGTCGCTACGATGGATTCCATCTCCTGTTTCGATGCCTTGAGATGCTTGTTTGCCAGAACATGCTGACGCAACAGGGATGTGGAATATCCCATTGAAGCAAGAAAGGCAATGGTTATGAACTCACGATGGCGCAGGTCGATACCGTTACGAGTATAGAACTGGCCATAGCAGTGAGCCAAGATATAGTGTGCGAAGTTTTTCTGTGTGTCAGGGAAGGAGTCAATCAGCCTCTGAGCGGCCCCGTCTCCATTGGCCTGATCATAAATCCTCATTCCGGCCTGCATATAATCCTCGTCATCACCACCTTCGACTGTCCTCTGATCATCAAGCGGCAGATGAATGAAGTTGTTCTCGAAGATGTCGTTCAGAAGGAGGTTGTATTCCACTACCTGTGACACGCCGAGGTAAGGGTATGCCTGATATAGGATCTCACGAATCTCACGGGGCTTGATACCTACATTGAGACATGCGTCAACGTACTGACGAAACTCATTAATGGAATTGCAACCAATAGTTGAAGCCAATATACACATGACCCTGGTACGTTCCGACATGATGCCATCATACTCAGCCAACGTCTCATCGTATGTGAAATTATCGATAATCTCAGTTATCTCAGGGTCTGTCCTGAGGGTATTGATAAGTGTCCGCTGTGAGAACAGACGCTTTATCTCCTTGTGAGCACGTTTGGTAATGTTGATTTCTCTCATAGTCTTCTAATCGTGGTGCAAAGATAGGAAATATTCACGAAAGAATGGTTAAGAATACATTTTTTTTTATCAAAAAGGTGGATATTTAAGATTTTTTGTCTAACTTCGCGGCGAAATCAAACAAAACAACCAATATGGACGATTATCCGGCGAATAAACAGATGTAGCGGAAAGAGTCGGCGAAGCATAGTAACTTACTCTTTCAAGATGCTCTATGAGCGAAGTTAAGAGTAATAAGAGTAAGTATGGGGTGTTCCTTTCAATCCCCGCGAAATAAAGATTATAACTATGCGCACGTATTGGAATTTCAATAAGAATCTTAGACAAGAAGACGTCTGGGCTCCAGGGCAGTGGGTTCAGGTGACGTGTCCGGTGGAGGACGACGTAAAGTTCCTGATTAAGGACATGGGCATGCCGGACTATTTCCTTTCCGACATTGCTGACACAGAAGAGAGAGCACGTTTCGACTTTGACGAGGGCTGGCTCATGATTATCGTCAGAATACCTCATCTCAAGAACATCAGCTCAAGATCCCCATATACCACCATTCCACTCGGTGTGGTTATCAAAGGTGACAAAATCATCACGATATGCCATCAGGAAACAAGAATCATGGTTGACTTCATCAACCATCAGACACGCAGGGCGGAGGGTTTCATCGACGCGACAGACCTCGTGTTCAGGTTGTTCCTTTCAGCGAGTGTATGGTATCTGAAATACCTCAAGCAAGTTAACGGCATGATTGAGAAGGCAAAGAAGAACCTCGACAGACAGATTGACAACCAGGACCTCGTCAGCCTGTCAAGACTGCAGGACAGTCTCACATACTTTGCCACGTCCATCAGAGGTAACGAGAACCTACTGTCGAAACTGAAATACAGATTGCCGGTTGACGACCTTGACGCTGAACTGATTGAGGACGTGAATATCGAGATGCAACAGGCACGCGAGACCACACAGATTTACGCGAATATTCTTGACTCGACAATGGACACCTACGCCAACATCATCAACAACAATATGAATAAGGTGATGAAACTATTGACGTCGCTGAATATGATCGTGATGTTGCCGACGTTGATAGCCAGTCTGTTCGGGATGAACTTGGTGAACGGAATGGAGTCGAGCAAATGGGGATTCGTCGTGGCGATAGTGATTTCGGTTCTCGTGACGATTGCAGGGTGGCTGTATTTCCGACGAAGGCAATGGCTGTGATGAAAAGAGAGAAAGGAGAGGAGAGAGCGTGAATCAGACAGTTCCCTGAACGCGGTCAGCAGAACATGTGGTGTCATACGATGAAGTTGAAGGATTCGGGTTCGAGGCCGACACGCATAGGGGCTGGATGCTTGGTGTCGAGGAGGGTACCGTCGATGCTGACTTTGGCCTTGGAGATGTCCTCGATTTCAATCTCACGGATGCGGTAAGGACGCACATGGCGATAATTCAGGAACTTACCACGTTCAAGAAGCCAGAATGCCTTTGCCATGTGCCAGAACTTAGGACGATAAATCAATGTCATGTCAAGCAAGCCGTTGTAAGGAATGGCGTTAGGCGTCTGACCGTAGCCAGTACAATTCCCTATACATACAGACATCACATTCTCATCAATATCCTCACGGTCAGCAGACATCCGGATATTGAGCACTTTCTGGTTAATGAGATTGGTTATGGCAGCCGGAATCATAGCGAGGGCCTTGGAGCCTGTGAGAAGATTATAGCGCTCCATTATATCAGCCACCTTTGCCCCAAGACCGATATTGATGCAGTTCAGGAAATATCTGCGATAGGGGATTCCATCGTCTCCTGTATAGACGAGGAAACCAACATCGATTTTCTTGACTTGCCTACGGATCATGGTGTCAACAGAACGCTTGTACTCATCCTGTGTGGCTCCCCAGAAATGTGCGAAACTGTTATTCGGTCCGTTAGGAATCAGGCCGAAAGCAAAGTCCTCCGGCAGTCTGTCATAATTTATCACCGCATTGACTGCCTCGTTGAGCGATGTGTCATTACCAACCAGCACAATGGTGTGGTAGCCGTTGGCGCAGAGCATCTTGGTGAGCCGTTCGACAGAACCGGACCCCTCGCTTTGCACAAAATCATATATCACGTTCTTCTTGGTGAGATATGCCTGAATATCATACCAGTGTTTATTGGCCTTTCGTGAGCCAACCCTTGGGCTGAATATTATTCCGATTCGTTCTTTTTCCATGGATTTAGTGAATGAGATAGAAAACCACTATGCCGGCGACCCATGCCAGTAAGACTCGCCATGTGAAATGGCGGAAATAGTATGACAACCTGATATTCTGGGAATCCGCCACCACATGCCCCGCCAACGAGCCGATGAAGAGGAACGAGCATCCGAAAGCAGAACAGAAAGACAGCAGTTGCCAATAAAGTCCGTTGACTGCAAAGTCTGCGGTAGAGGAAGTGAAGTCAACCGGAAACACATGAAGGCCGATCAGCACGAGAGGTATGTTGTCGATGACACCTGACACCAAACCGATGACACCTCCATAGATGTAAACGTTATGGACATTAGACATCAGCCAGTTGCCTATGTATGAGAGGGCTCCACATTCCACGAGAGCGCCGATGCCAAGTCCGCAGCCAAGTATATAGAGAATCAGATGCGTACCGACATAATCGTTAGTGAGGAATATCTTTCTTCGAATGAAAGAGCGGTTGCGGTAATTCTTGAAATTGAAGATACCATCAATCATGAGGATAAGAGCCAATACGGTGAGCGCACCGAGGAATGGCGGTAGGCTCGTAAGTGAACTGAAGGTGGGAACGAACCAGATTGATGCAAGTCCGACAAGTAGCAGGGTGATTTTCTGCCACTTAGGCATATAGACCTCATCCGAGAAGTCTGAGAGGGCAGATGACACCTCCACCCTGCCGATGAGCAGGGTGCTGACAAGGATGTTGAACAAAATCAGAGAGACGATCGCCGGCAGTATCAGTCCGGCAGCGAACGTGGAAGCAGTGACTACCTGATGAGTCCACAGGTATAGGTTGGTGATGTCGCCGATGACTGTGAATGAGCCACCGAGATTAGCGGCTATCAGAATGGCGACAGAGTAAATAGCCCTCTGACTGTTTGACACCACCACCTGAGTCATGATGGAGATCATCAGGATGGAGGTCGTGAGGTTGTCAACATTGGCGGATATGCAGAACGTTATGAGAGTCAGGCTCCATAGCAACGCCTTCGCGTTCTTCATCCTCAGCCAGGTCTTGAGCGAATCGAAGACGCCATTGTTGCTCATGATGGAGATTATGGAGTTAGTGGCGAGGAGGAAGAGGATGACCTCCACGGCCTTGAGGACATAATGGTTGAGATTTGTGTTGTGGATGTTGTTGCCACTGAAACTGAAAATAACCCAGACGAGAACACCGGTGAACATAGACACAGACGCTCTGTTGATGTGGTTAAGGCGATCTGTACTTATCACGAGATAGCTCGTCAGAAGGACCGCGATTATGACAAGGCTCGTTAACAGCATGTAGTTCGGTATATTTTTTGCAAAGGTAGTAATAATATCGGAAAATGCCATAGGTGACAAGGGAAAGTAGTAAAAAAACACTAATATTCCGTATTATATTTGGTATGATGGGATATTTATGCTAACTTTGTAGATTGGGAAAAGCGTAGAAGCATCCAAAATGCGCATCGGCAGATATATAGTGTTGATAACTGTTTGTTCTTTTGCTCTGATTGCCAAGGCACAAGAAGCAAGAACCGCAAGAATAACTCTTGCGGGCGATGTTCATTCATTCGACGCCATGAGTCAGTTAGTGGACAAGAAGAACCATTCAGGCATCGTTTTCGGCACGGCCACCAACGAGTTTCCGGTTCCACAGCAAAGCACAGACCAGACCGCGTACGTCCTGTCGCTCTCGTCAAGCAAGATAGCGATGGGCAAGTACGACATGTTCGTAAAAGAGTTAGAGGAGCGGCATATACATCAAGCAGGACTGAAAGACCACGGTGACTTCATGACATTCACACAAGGAGGAATGAGATTCGGATTCGCTTCTTTCGGGTCAACCCCGATGTCTTTGATGAGGCGTGACTCGGTAATAGTGAAGACGATAATATCTCGTCTGAAATTCAAGACAAACATAGTCGCTGTGGCTTATTCCTATGACACTAACGCCGCATTGAGGAAGAGCACTGACGGGTACATTGCCGACGTGAGATATTTCTCCCACCTGTGCATTGACGCCGGTGCGGACGTGGTATTCGTCTCTGGATGTAAGAGCCATATGCCGTTGGAACTCTATGGCGACCGGCTGATAATCTATGGTCAGGAAGGGTGTCCGATTGAAGCCGTGATGTCTGACGACGGGACATTCATAAGCGGACTGTTCCTCCGGAACGGAAACGGAACCGCCGAGATGACGAAACAATATTTCCCTGAAACCCACTTGTCGTTCGACCACAGGACCTTCACGAAGAGCTCCACCTCACAAGCGCAGGGCATAGTCCATAACCTCCTTGCCGAAGCATCGAAATACAGGGGACGAAGATACAAGATCGGTGCCATGGGACCGAATCAGTTCGACTGTTCCGGCTTCACCGGCTACATATTCAAACTGATGGGTTTCTCCCTTCCGCGGACAGCAGAGGAACAGTCGAAGACCGGGAGGTCGGTCAGAAGGAACGAGCTGCAGCCTGGCGACCTGGTGTTCTTCAAACGCCCCGCTACCAGAAGGGCCGGACACGTTGGAATCGTGTATAGCGTAGATGAAGAGACGGGCGACTTCACTTTCATCCATGCAAGCACGACGAGAGGAGTGGTGATCGACAACTTCTCACACTACGGTTATTTCGTCAAGCGTTACATGGGGGCAAGGAGAGTCATCGAGAAGAAGCCTACTGAGTTCACACCGATAGCCGATGGTATCGTAGGGATAGAGAACGGAAACATTCATAACAAACAAGCACAATGACATTATGAGACTATACATACTGAGCAGAACCCTCATAACGGCAATGCTGTTATCCATGCTGCCGTCACATCAGGCATACGCTGATGTGAGGTCTTGGGTAGATGTCACGGACAAGTATATCGTCAATCCAAGATACGAGAACAACAACGGGACGGGATGGTCGGGAACCACACTCGGATTCGACCATCCGAGACAGAACGCACAACACTACAACAAGGCGTTCAACTCCTTCCAGAATCTGACAGGACTCAAGCCTGGCAAATATCGTCTGTCTGTCCAGGGATTCTACAGAGCCGGGAATGCAAGCAAGGACTATGAGTACTGCAGTTCTTACAAATCCACTTTCAGATACGCCTCTCTCTACGGCACGTCATCCACAAGCACCTATTCTTCGCCACTGCCCTTCTGCAGCAGCGCCAAGCAGACAAACAGTCTCGGGGGAGGTGTCAGCGAGGTCACCGAAGGCGGAGACTGGTGGGGTGGCGGAACGAAATACTACTTCCCTCAGAACATGGAAGCGGCACATTACTGGTTCGAGGCTGGATATTACACCACGACAGTACAGAACATCGAGGTTGGTGATGACGGCAAACTCACCATCGGCATCAAGAAAACGAAGACGATAGCGGAGGACTGGACCTGCTTCACGAACTGGAAACTGGAATACTACGACGTGGTAGGCATAGCAACCAAAGGCAGCGTGCTCATCAACGAAATCATGCCAGCAAATCTCGACGAGTTCATCGACCCGTCATGGAACTACGGCGGATTTGTGGAGTTCTATAATCCGACTGACGAGACAGTGGCGGTGGGCTCTTGTTACATCAGCGACGACCCTGCTAACCTGAAGAAGCACGCCATCTCGTCAAGCGTCGGCATCATACCCGCCCACGGCTTCTGCACGCTGTGGTTCGACAACTACGGACGTTATGGACTCACACAAATCAAATTCAAACTCGACATTGACGGTGGGACACTCTATCTGTCGGATCCGGAGGGCAATGTCATACTCGAGCAAGACTACCCCGAAGCCGTCAGACGATGTTCGTACTCACGTACCACCGACGGGGGAGAGGAATGGTCATGGAACGGCAGTCCGTCACCTGGAAGCACCAACAACCGTGGTTCATTCTCCATGACCCAATTGGATGCACCTACCGTGAACAAGCCGGGACGGGTCTTCAGCGGCTCGTTGGCCATCACAGTGAGGATACCTTTAGGAACCACGCTCAGATACACCACTGACGGCTCCACACCGACGATGACGAACGGCAGCACGAACAAGTCCGGCAGTTTCACCATCAATGAGACCACGGTCTTCAGGTTCCGTCTCTTCCGCGACGGCTATCTGCCGAGCGACGTCACCACATGCTCGTACATAAAGAACGACAAGGACTTCTGCGTGCCAATCATATCCATCGTGACGGATGACAAGAACATTTACGGGGATGACTACGGTATTTTCGTCAAAGGGAATGGGAACGGCAAGCCGGGCAACGGGCAGGATGACAAATGCAACTGGAACATGGACTGGGATCGTCCTGTGTCCTTCGAATACATTCCGGACGGCAAGGAGGTCTGTCTGGCTCAGGAAGTCAATATGTGTGCCGTCGGTGGCTGGAGCAGAGCATGGTCGCCACATTCATTCAAACTGAAGGCCAACAAAGAATACGGGCTCAAGTACATGCCATACGCCTTCTTCACCGACAAGCCTTACAACAAGAACAAGACGTTACAGATAAGGAACGGTGGCAATGACAACATCTGCCGAATCAAGGACGCAGCACTACAGGAACTGGTGCGTCGGGGCAATATCGACATTGACTGCCAGAGCTACCAACCGGTCTTCGTCTATATCAACGGCAGGATGTATGACGTACTCAACATGCGTGAGCCAAATAACAAACACTTCGCATACGCCAACCGAGGACTCGACGACGACCAGCAAGACCAGTTCGAATACAATCCAGACGAAGGTTTCGTGTTGCAGGAAGGGACACGGGATGCGTTCAACAGATGGATGAGTCTCGCTCGCAATGCGGCTGACACTGAGACATACGAGAAAATCAAGGAAATCGTTGACATCGATGAATTCGTGAACTACATGGCGGTGGAGATGTATCTCTGCAGCAACGACTGGCTCGACTACTGCAACAACGTCAAGGCATACAGACCGCTGGACGGCAAGTTCAGGTTCGTACTCTTCGACCTCGACGCCGCATTCAACAACAACAATGAGTTCACGGCTGTCGAGAGTCATCCATCAAAGCCGTTGATGTCCGACCTCGAACTGACCACGGCATGGCTCAACATGCTTGAGAACGGGGAGTTCCGCAAGAAGTTCATCGATGCGTTCTGCGTGGTCGCCGGCTCGCTGTTCGAACCAACTCGCTGCAAGACAATCATCCAGGAGCTGAGCGACGAAGCCAACAAAGCGATGAGCCAGGTCGGAGGCTCGTCATCGAACACAGCAAAAAGTCTGGTGACTAAACTGTCGAAGGCACGTCAGACAGGACAAATCAACATACTCAAAGGCTACTCGCGTATGAAACTGCAAAACGTGACGCAGGTGACTGCCACAATCACCTCAAACGTCGATGACGCGAGAATCTTCATCAACGAGATGCTGATTCCTACCGAACAGTTCTCGGGACTTTTGTTCCTGCCGGTGACGCTGCACGCCGAGGTGCCTGCCGGGTATCGTTTTACCGGATGGTCGAATGGAAGCAGCATCGTATCGACGGAGAATGAATACGAACTGACCAAGTCTGCCACACAGACTCTCACGGCTCTGTTCGAGGCTATACCAGAGGAGGAAAGGTTGCTTGCCGGTATCGTTCCAGTGAGAATCAACGAGGTCAGTGCTGCCAACACGATGTTCGCCAACGACTATTTCGACAGGGAAGACTGGATAGAACTATACAACACCACTGACAAAACCATTGACTTGAAGGGCATGTACATCTCTGATGACATTGACGACCCGAGGAAATACAAGATTGACGGCGGCAGTGCGTCAACGATGATAGAGCCTCACGGTTTCAGGATAATCTGGTGTGACAAGAACGAGCCGAGGACGCAGTTGCACGCTCCGTTCAAACTATCGAACTCCGACGGGTCTTTTGTCGTGCTGACAGCCGAGGACGGTAGCTGGGCTGACACAATCCTTTACGATGTCCAGACTGAAGAACAGACATTCGGTCGTTATCCAGATGGCGCAAACGACATATACCTCATGAACCTTGCGACTGCGGCAAGTCATAACAGGTTCACCTCCTATGACCTGTTCAGATATGGCAGTATCGATGAAGCGACAGGAATCGCCCCGACCATTGCAGAGAGAGGATATGACAAGAGCAATGCAGCCATATACAACCTGACTGGACAACCTGTCGGCGAGGACTACAGAGGTGTCATCATCAGAAATGGGAAGAAATATCTAATTAAATAACCAATATGAAGAATTCACTAACTAATCTGGCCTTTACATTCGGATTATTCGCCATCGGCTTCAACATAGCAAATGCCCAGGAGCCTGAGTGGATTGACGTGACCGAAGTTTACATCAAGAACGCACATTATGTCAACAACAACGCTGACTTCTGGCAAGGAACCGAACTCGGTTTTGCCGGTCCGAAACAGAACGCAGAGCACTACAACAAGAACTTCGATACTTACCAGGACCTCAGCGGTCTGTCATCGGGCACCTATCGTCTGTCACTCAAAGGCTACTATCGTGCCGGGGCGTCGGGTGATGACTGGAACCACTTCACCAAAAACGAGACTGAATACCAGTTCGCACAACTCTATGCCACCTCGTCATCCAATGACTCAAGCGTGCCGCTCGTGTTCTGCAGCAGTGGTGCCTCTGAACAAAGCCTCGGCGGAGGCGTGAGCGAGGTCGGCAATTTCTGGGAAAGCGGCTTGAAGTATATTCCGAACAACATGGAGGCTGCTTATTACTGGTTCCAGGCTGGATATTACGACAACAAACTTGAAGGCATCGAAGTGGATGACGACGGCACACTCCGCATCGGCATAAGGAAAAGCCAGACCATCAATTCCGACTGGACGTGCTTCACTGACTGGAAGTTGGAATACTACGGCGTGGTCAAGAAGATACAGAGTCTGTCGTTCCCGTCGTCTATCAAGATAAACATTGGTGACACCGTCACGCTCAAGCCCATCATCATACCGGAAGACGCGACGGTCAGGAAACTGAGTTGGCAGTCTGACGACGCGTCAGTCGTCACCGTATCCGACGAAGGTTTGCTCACTGCCATCGCCATCGGCAATGCCACAATCACAGTGACAGCAACTGACGGCTCAGGAGTCACGGCACAGTGCTCAGTGTCTGTAGTCAGGGATAGCGGTTCAACTAAATCAATCATAATCAACGAGATTATGCCAGCCAACCTGGACCTCTTCATCGACCCGTCATGGAATTTCGGAGGATACATCGAGATATACAACCCGACAGACAACTCCGCGTCACTTGTTCACTGCTACCTCAGCGATGACCCGGATAACCTGAAGAAATGGTACATGCCATACAAGGTCGGATCCGTGCCGGCACATGGATTCAAGAACATCTGGTTCGACCATAACGACCAGTACGCCACAGGACAGTGTCCCTTCAAACTCGACGTTGACGGTGGCACAATCTATGTCAGCGACATCGACGGCAACCTCATCGTCTCACAGGACTACCCACCTGCTTTCCGGCGTTGTTCGTACTCACGCACTACTGACGGAGGAGACGAATGGGCATGGACCGGGAATCCGACACCAGCGGCTTCGAACGCCAAAAGTTCTTTCGCATCCGAACAGATGGAACTTCCTATGCCAGACAAGGAAGGACAGGTGTTCTCCGGCAATCTGCAAGTCGTGGTGAACATCCCGGAGGGCGCTACGCTCCGATACACAACCGACGGTTCTGTCCCTACACTTGAAAACGGATACACCAGTGCCACCGGAATTTTCTCCGTCTCATCCTCCACTGCCTACAGGTTCAGGTTCTTCAAGACAGGATTCCTTCCGAGTGACGTCAAGACATGCTCGTATATCCTCAACGAATACGACTTCTGCGGACCTATCATATCAATCGTCACCAACAACAAGAACATCAACGGAGGGGAATATGGTATCTTCGTGGCTGGCAACGGCCATGGACGTTCCGGGCGTGGTCAGCAGTCGAAATGCAACTGGAACATGGACTGGGATCGTCCCGTTTCGTTCGAGTACCTGCCCGACGGCAAGGAGGTCTGTTTCAGCCAGGAGGTCAACATGAGCGCTGTCGGTGGATGGAGCCGAGCATGGACTCCACATTCCTTCAAACTCAAGGCTGCCAAGGAATACGGACTGAAGTACATGCCTTATTCCTTCTTCGATGACAAACCATACAACAAGAACAAGACTCTGCAGATAAGGAACGGGGGAAACGACACGGGGTGCCGCATCATAGACCCTTGCATAGCAGAGATAGTGGCGCGCTCTGGCATCGACGTCGATTGTCAGGCATACAAGCCGGTGTTCGTCTATATAAACGGGAAGATTTATAATGTGCTCAACATGCGTGAGCCGAACAACAAACACTACGCATATGCCAACCGGGGACTGAATGACGAGGAGATGGACCAGTTCGAGTACAGCCCCGACTCAGCATACGTACAGATGGCTGGTACTCGTGAGTCTTTCGACAAATGGTACACCTTGTCGGCCGATGCATCTGACCCTGAGACATACGAGGAGATTAAGAACATCGTCGATATTGACGAGTTCATCAACTACATGGCGGTCGAGATGTACATTGGCGGTAGCGACTGGCTAAACAACTCCAACAACGTCAAGGGCTACAAGGCGTTCGACGGCAAATTCCGTTTCGTCCTTTTCGACACAGATGGATATAATCAGGTCGGAAACCAGTTCACATCTATAGAACAAAGCAACTGGCAGTCGCTTGACTACATCTACGATATCGGGGGAAGCCTTTACAAGGAAATCGAACTTATCACCATCTGGCTCAACATGCTCCAGAACGAGGAGTTCTGCAAGCAGTTCGTCGATGCGTTCTGCCTCGTCGCCGGTTCGGTGTTCGAGCCTGCGAGGTGCAGGGCTATCATCGAGGAACTTGCCAACCATGCCAATGATCTCATGAGACAACTGGGGGGGAGTCCTTGGAACAGCGCAAACGGTATGATAAGCGCCTTTTCCACATCACGTCAGTCATCACAGATCAACAACATGAAGCGATACCATCTCCTCAATCCATACACACAGGAGCAAATCAATGCCTCCATCTCAGCTGACAACGAGGAGGGCAGACTGTTGCTGAATGGTCAGCCGATTCCGACAAACCGCTTCTCTGGTACTTTATTCCTGCCGGCCACTGTCAGGGCTGTGGCTCCGGCTGGATACAGGTTCGCCGGATGGAAGAATAAGGGGAAGAAAATGGAAAAGGTGATATTCCCTGTCAAAACACCATGGAAATACTATGACAAGGGTAGTCTTGACGGGAAGAAATGGTACGTTCAGAATTACTCCGAGAACTGGAACGAGGGCGATGCTCCGTTAGGCTACGCAACCGGCTCCACGTGGACGGACTACACAACCGCTCTTGACTGGGGTACGGATGTCAACAACAGACGGCCGACATTCTATTTCCGAAAGCAGTTCCAGTTGGCTTCTAAACCGTCGGCCGACGACACCTTCACGCTCAGTTTCAGTGTCGATGACGGATGCATCATTTATGTAAACGGCGTGGAGGCTGGCAGGTTCAACATGCCTGACGGCCAGGTCGGCTACAGCACATATGCCTCTACCTATGGGGACCAGTTCTCCTATCCTCAGACCATCAGCATCTCCCCTGAGCTCTTCGTAAAGGGAATGAACACCATTGCGGTCGAGGTACACAACAACGACAACAAATCATCCGACATACACTGGGAGGCTGCTCTATATTCAACATTGAATCAGGAACCGGGCTCTGACGAGTTCATCAGCAGCGAGCAGGAAATCGAGCTGACAGGTGACGCTGACCTCGTGGCTGTTTTCCGCCAGATGACAGAGACTGAACTCGAAGAAGACAATGCCGTTCCTGTAAGAATCAATGAAGTCAGTGCCGGAAACTCCATCTATGTCAACGAACATTACGAGAAAGAAGACTGGATCGAACTTTACAACACGACTGACGAAGTGGTTGACATCGCCGGCTTGTACCTATCAGACAATGTGGACAAACCACAGAAATACCAGATTCCCGCCTCGTCTATCTCCACGCTCATCGAACCGTTCGGATTCAAGGTGGTATGGTGTGACAAACTCGAAGCCATAAGCCAGTTGCACGCTGACTTCAAACTATCGAACACCGACGGCAGCTACGTGCTCCTCACTTCATCCGACCTGAGCTGGGCTGACACGCTGCAGTATGATGCACACAATGGTGACATGACATTCGGACGCTATCCTGACGGAAACCGGACGGTATTTGCGCTGAACCGTCCGACAATAGGAACGAGCAACACCATCACCTCATACGACACCATACACACAGAGGTGCGACCTGAACCAATACCAGACGCCATCGACTGGGCGCTCACTTCGCGCGACGGTGACATGAGCATGTCTTATTCCGGTGGCTACATACTCGTCAAGAACGAGGAGGGACGACCGGTCATGCTTGAGATTCTCACGACAGCGGGACAACTCGTAACAGCCGACAGACTACAGATGCGCTCTGGCCACGACGCTTGGAGGGTAGATGCTCTTCCTCGTGGAGTCTATATCGCACGTGCGAGGGATGATGAATCCAATAGCGTATCAATCAAACTGATAATAAACTAAAGACATGAACGACAGACTTAGGTTCTCATTCTTTACGTTGACACTGATTTGCGGTTCAGTCATGGCAAGTGCCCAACCTAAGAGTGGCTACTATTCATCCTCACTTCTCGACGGCAAGAACGGCAGACAACTGGAACTGGCTATCAGATCCATTGTGCGCGATCATGACCAAATCAGTTACAACGACCTGTGGGATAAGTATCCAATTACCGATATGGGACCTGCTGACTCAATACCGGCATCGTACCAAGGAGGCAGGACCGACCTCGTTTATGACATGTTTGCCTGGATGAACCAGTATCCAAAGTTCTATTCCGAAAACAACCACACACAGTCCGGAGGCTTCAACCGCGAACATGCGGTGCCCAACTCATGGTGGGGTGGAAAACCGGGGAACTCCGTGGCTTACAGCGACCTGCATCACGTGACGCCTGCCGACGGGGCTGCCAATAATGCCAAAGGCAACTACCCCTTAGGCGACGGTGTCAATGCCAAAAGCCTGCAATGGCCAAAGACGAACACGACTTACATGAGCACCGCCAATCCAGCCTCACATGTATGGGAGGTCAGCAGTCCATCATCATACGGAGGCGCAGACTACGTCTTCGAACCGGCTGACCAGTACAAAGGTGATTTCGCACGTATGTACTTGTACGTGGTCTGTGCGTACGAGACGGAATTGAACTGGGAAGTCAACTACATGTTCACCAACGATAGTCAGGGTTACACTACCATCAAACCCTGGGCAATCGAACTGTTGCTCAGATGGCATCGCCAGGACCCGGTGAGCGACAAGGAGCGTCAACGCAACAACGCTGTCGAGTCTGTCCAGAACAACCGCAACCCGTTCATCGACTATCCCGAGTTTGCCGAATACATCTGGGGTAACAAGAAGACATCTGCCTTCAAACTCTCAGATGCGATAAGCAGTTACAGCGATGACTACGGGAACGAAGGCGACGAACATGAGACTGGCAAGAAGAAGGCGGAGATAATCTTCGTGTTACACGCCAGGCTGGGACAGAAGTTCGAAGGACTGCACTACTCCACCGACAGCGACGGCTTGCAGACATACACATCATCGAATCCCGATGTAGCATCGGTCGATGCGAACACCGGCGACATCACCATAAGGAAAACTGGCAGAACCACCATCACATTCACCATAGCCGAGACCGCCGCTTTCAAAGCCTCACAAGGCTGTTACATCATCGACGTGGCAGAATAGGCTATATGGCCGGTCAATACGAATGATGGAAGGTCATCAATCTTGTCTTGTGCTGAAGGGGGATTGCAGCGTGTAGCAATTGGTGTTCTTCCTCTGGAAACCGAGTGACTGATAGAGCGAATTGGCGGCGAGACGTGATGGACGGGACGTGAGCTGAAGTAAGTCTATGCCTGACTTACTTGCTTCATCAATGAGATAAGTCATGAGTCTCCTGCCAAGATGACGCCCTCGGTATTCCTCTGAAACCACGACATCCTCAATCGTGCCTCTGAATCCGGACGGGCAACGGAACAGGCACAAGGTGGCACAGCCGATTATGACCCCACCGTCAAGAAGGACGTACAGATGGGAATCAGGGGCGTCGAGTACGTTATGAAGCATGTTTTCATCAAGCACGATTCGTTCAGACAACTGAGTCATGAGAACTCTGAGTTGTCTGAACTGCTCGTAAGTGTAGGATTCAAGTTCTCTGATTTCCATGACAGGAGGTGGGTTCTATGCGTCGAAGAACTGGTTACCCGCGGAGTCCTTTGGACGTTCTACACCGGGATAGGTGCAGCAGAACTGTCGCTCCAGACGTGATACATAGCGACGGGCTTCCCACTTGGCCATCGGCAGGTCATGCATAAGACAGTTGCCACAAGTGGCGGGTGTGGTGCCGGGTACATCCCCCTCATAGTCTGACACCTCCCGGAATGCGTCAATCATCAAGTCACGGATGACCTCACATGGGTACTGCCCTTTGAGTATAAGATAGTTGCCGGTGAGGCAGCCCATCGGTCCCCAGTAGATGACCTTGTCTTTCCATTCAGGGTCGTTGCGTAGGTATGTGGCTACAAGATGTTCTATGGTGTGGATGGCTGCGATGTTGACTGCCGGCTCCTGATTGGGTGCGGTCATGCGTATGTCGTATGTAGTGACAGGTGTATCGCCACAATAGTCGGTACGGGAGATGTATATGCCGGGCTTGAGGTTGGTGTGGTCAACTGAGAAACTTGGTATCAGGTTCATGGTTCTGTAGAATTAATGGAGTGGAAATTAGTGAAGGAGATTACGGTGTGTAACGATGATAGTAACCGTGAGGGGATGAACGGGTGGTGCAAGGAGGTGGAATGTGAAACAGAGGCTGCTGGTACAGCCTCCGTTCGTCGTATTGTTATCCGAAATTATCGAAACTAATCATGTCGTCTTCTACTCCGAGAGAGTGGAGGAGGCTGAGCACTGTCTGCGACATCATTGGAGGACCGCAGAGGTAGTACTCGACATCCTCTGGTGACTCATGCTGCTTGAGATAGGTGTCACCAAGCACATTCGCTATGAAGCCAGGAGTGTATTTGACACCAAGGGAGTCTGCCTTCGGATCCGGACGGTCGAGACCGAGATGGAAGTGGAAGTTAGGGTATTCCTTTTCCAGTTCGAGGAAGTCTTCCATGAAGAACACTTCGTCAATGGCACGAGCACCGTAGAAATAGTGCATCTCACGATCACGGGTATGGAGTGTCTTGAGCATGTGCATGATCTGGGCACGCAAAGGCGCCATACCGGCTCCTCCACCAATCCATATCATCTCACGCTTTGAGTCGAAATGAGGATGGAAGTCTCCGTAAGGTCCGCTCATGATACACTTGTCACCCGGTTTGAGTGAGAAGATGTATGTAGAGGCGATACCACATGGCACATCCTGGAATCCAGGACCTTGTTCCTTCGGTTTGAACGGTGGTGTCGCGATTCGCACGGTGAGTGTGATGATGTCACCTTCGTCTGGATAGTTGGCCATGGAATAGGCGCGGATGGTAGGGGTGTCGTTCTTCTGCTTAAGACCGAAGATACCGAACTTCTGCCATGTAGGCACATACAGGTCTCCGATGAGTCCTTTGTCCATGTCCTTGTCGTAGTCGATGTCGTAGGTTGGTATCTGGATCTGTGCATAACTGCCTGGCACGAAGTCCATGTGCTCTCCTGGAGGTAGTTGCACCTTGAATTCCTTGATGAAGCTGGCTACGTTCTTGTTGCTGATGACAGTGCATTCCCATTCTTTCACTCCGAGGACTGATTCAGGGACCTTGATGCTCATGTTGCCTTTGACCTTAGTCTGACAACCGAGGTGATAGTTCTCCTTTATCTGCTTACGGGTGAAATGGGTTTTTTCTGAGTCGAGAATCTCGCCGGCTCCTTCTGGTATCTGGCATTTGCACTGACCGCAGGAACCTTTGCCGCCACATGCTGACGATAGATAGATGCCATTGGCAGAGAGTGTGTTGAGCACGCTGCTGCCTTGTTCCACCTCTAATTCTTTGTCTCCGTTGATGGTGAGTTTGACCAGACCGGAAGGAGAGAGGTACTTCTTCGCTACAAGCAGCACAACTACCAAGACGAGGATAATCACGAGAAATACCGCAATACTTGCTATAATAAAATTAATGTCCATTTGTGTTTCCTCCTTCTTTTATAGTTTAAGACCACTGAAGCACATGAATGCCATTGCCATAAGACCTACTGTGATGAAGGTGATGCCAAGTCCGCGTAGTGGCTTTGGCACATCGCAGTATGCCATCTTCTCACGGATTGCCGCAAGGGAGACGATAGCGAGAGTCCAACCGATGCCACTGCCGAGGGCATAGGCCAAACAGTCCCCCACTCCACCGATGTACTGTGCGTTGTCTGGATTCATCTGTATGCGCTGCTGCATGAAGAGCGATGCGCCCATGATGGCACAGTTGACGGCGATAAGGGGCAGGAAGATACCAAGCGCGCTGTAGAGAGAAGGGGAGAAGCGTTCAACGAACATCTCTACCAGTTGGGTCATGGCGGCTATTACGGCAATGAAGAGAATGAAACTCAGGAAAGTGAGATCAATACCGAGGAAACTGTCGGCGGAGAGCAACTTTGTCTGAAGCAGATAGTCAACCGGAACCGTGATGAGAAGCACGAAAGTGACTGCACATCCGAGGCCGACTGACGTCTTGACAGTCTTGGATACCGCAAGATATGAGCACATACCCAAGAAGAAAGCGAAAATCATGTTATCGACGAAAATCGAACGAACGAACAAACTAAAGAAATGTTCCATAATAGTGTTTCTGTTTGGGGGTTATTACTCAATGTCCTTGTTGCATGAACGATGCACCCATATCACACATGCCACGATGATGAGAGCCATGGCTGGCATGGTCATCATTCCGTTGTGGAGATAGAGACCACCGTTTTCCAACAACCAGGAATCCGGAATCAGTTTGACACCAAGAAGACATCCACTTCCGAGCAACTCGCGGACGAAGCCTACAATCACGAGGATGACGGCGTAGCCGAGACCATTGCCGACTCCGTCGAGGAACGATGACCAAGGGCCGTTCTGAAGTGCGAAAGCCTCAAGACGACCCATGAGGATGCAATTGGTGATGATAAGTCCTACATAGACAGACAACTGGACGCTGACATCATAGACATAGGCTTTGAGGATATTGCTCACGATGGTTACGAGAGCAGCTACCACAACCAACTGTACGATGATGCGGATGCGGTTTGGTATTGTCTTACGGATAAGTGAGATAATCACATTTGAGAATGCTGTGATAATGGTGACGGAAAGCCCCATCACGATAGCTGGTTTGAGCTGGCTTGTTACTGCAAGGGCAGAACAAATACCGAGAACCTGAACAGCAATCGGATTATTTTTGTTCAATGGACCAAGAAGGGCCTCACTGTTTTGTTTTGATAATAAACTCATATTCTGCCTCCTTATTTATTATTATGTTCCTTACATTTGTCACATGGTTCAGTGCTCTTGCAGCCCTCGTGACCACCTGTGCAGCCTTCGTGACTACCTTTGCAGCCCTCGTGACCACCTGTGCAGCCTTCATGACCACCTGTGCAGCCCTCGTGACCACCTGTGCAGCCCTCATGACCACCTGTGCAGCCCTCGTGACCACCTGTGCAGCCTTCGTGACCACCTGTGCAGCCTTCGTGACTGTCGCAGTCTGACATTCCACAAGGATGCTGGTTCTCAGGACAGCCTGCAGAACCGGATTCGCAGTCAGCACACTGCTTCATACATGCCGGCTTCGTACCACCACCTGCTGATGGGTTGAGTTCACGAACCTTGACAAGACATGATTTCAGCATCTCGTCAACACCGTTGCTCGTCAGAGTGGCTCCGGTGATTCCGTCAACATAATTCTCAGAAGCGATGTTGCCCTGCTTGCCTTTCTTGACTACGGAAAGGGCGACTCCGTCGGTTCCGTCAGCAAACACCTTCTTGCCACAGAACGATACCTGAAATGCCTGTTCCGCAATGAGGGCGCCGAGACCCGCTGTCTCGCTCTCATGCTGGAAGTCAGTACCGAAGATGGTATTAAGGTCTTCGTCAAGAGCGATATAACCGGAAATGCCACCCCAGAGACCACGTCCGGATACTGGTACGACGTACTTCTTCTGACCATCAATGTTGAACACCTCTATCGTGATATCACCTGCGGTCAGGTCGGCCTGCTTCAGGTCTTCATAAGTCGATTCCACTACGGACTTGTCAAGTTCACGCAAATTGAGGGCGTTGAGTTTGTGCTGCATGGTGTCAATCTTGACGTTCGCATCCTGCATTGGCTTGAGAACCGACGCTACGAACGCCAGAAGGAAAGCGACCACGATGACAAGGACGGAAGAATAAATAAGGATGTAGGCGTTGTTATTGGTGTCGAGGCCTTTTTTCTTCGGCTTCGGCTGCATTCCAGGTTCAACGACTTCTTCAATCTCAGAAGCGGGAGCTCCGCAGATTGGGCACTTCTCAGGAAATGTGGCTGACTCGAAGGTCTGACCACAGACTTTGCATTTGTATTTTGCCATAACTGTATCCTCCTTACGCTTTTGCGCGTTTCGCACGCTTGTTGATGTTTGACTGAACTACACAATAGTCGATGAGCGGAGCAAACACGTTCATCAGAAGGATCGCAAGCATCATGCCCTCCGGATAGCCGGGGTTGAGGACACGGACGAGGATTGCAATGACTCCGATGAGGAAACCGTAGAACCACTTACCGGTCTCTGTGCGTGCGCTTGTGACTGGGTCTGTCGCCATGAACACAGCGCCGAATGCGAATCCGCCTACACAGAGATGCTGCCACCACTGGAAACCTCCGGTGCACTTGTCCTGGAAGATGAGGGCCATGACCGCTCCACCGAGGAACACGCTGACCATGGTCTTCCAGCTTGCCACACCGCACCACAGAAGGATGATGGCGCCGAGAGCGATGGCTATCAGGGAAGTCTCACCGATTGATCCAGGCATAAGACCCGTGAGCATGTTCTCAAGCGGTGTGGTGACTGCCTGACCGGAGCCGAGCTCTCCGAGCGGAGTGGCCATGGTGACGGCGTCTGTAGCTGTTCCCGATACGCCATTGATACAGTCCATATAGTTGCCGTTGACCCAGACCTTGTCACCACTCATCATCGATGGGTAGGAGAAGAACAGGAAAGCGCGGGTGACGAGTGCCACATTGAAGATGTTCATGCCAGTGCCGCCGAACACCTCCTTGGCAAAGATGACCGAGAAAGCGACTGCGACCGCAAGAATCCAAAGCGGGCAGTTCACTGGAACGATGAGAGGGATTATCATACCGGAGACAAGGAAGCCTTCCTGGATCTCCTCATGTTTCCACTGTGCCACCACGAACTCGATACCCAGACCTACGAGATAGCTGACCACCACCTTCGGGAGGACGGCTATGGCTCCGTAACCAAATGTGAGCCAGAAATCAGCTGCCTCGCCGACAGCGAGATAATGCTGGTAACCTACGTTGTACATTCCGAAGAACAGACAAGGCAGCAAGGCTATGACCACCATCGACATGATTCGCTTGGAGTCAATGGAGTCATGGATATGCGCACCGTTCTTCTTTGCAGTCTCGTTAGGTACATACATGAAAGTGTAGAACCCGTCGAACACGGACTGCCACGCATGGAGTTTTCCACCTTCCTCAAACTGAGGTTTGAGCTGGGTGTCTATGTATTTCTTGAAATTCATATCAGCTGTTCTCCTTTCTTAACATATCAAGTCCTTCACGTACGATGCGCTGAACCTCGACCTTGGAGGAGTCAACGAATTCGCAGAGTGCGAAGTCCTCTGGTGCCACTTCATAAATGCCGAGAGCCTCCATCTTGTCGATATCGGCCGCGATAATCGCCTTGAGGAGGTATTCCGGGTAGATGTCCATCGGGAACACGCTGTCGTATTCGCCCGACATGATCATGTGACGGTGTCCTCCCTTGATTCTGTTGTCAAAACCGAAGAGCCTCTTGCCTTGCAACCAACTGAAGTAGGTGCGGCTGACCGAGAACTGGTTGAGACGTGGTAGTATCCATCCGAAGGCCTCGTCTGCCTCGCTTCCGTCTGCGATAGCGGTAACCTCTGTGGTGTGGGCGCCCATGAAGTCGTCGGTCGTGGTCTGACGGCCGGTTAGCGGATTACCGTCGATGATAACGGCATTGGACTTCACCTTCTCAGAGACTACCTTACCTATCTTGGCGCCGACCATCGCCTTGACGTAACATGGGTCCTTGACCTCAGGGCCAGCGACGGCTATCGTACGCGTGAAATCCACATGACCGGTGAGGAAAAGACGGCCGATGAAGATGACTTCCTCTGCGCCTATGGTCCATACCACCTCACCCTTGTTGATTGGAGAGATGTGGTTTATCTGGACACCGACGTTGCCAGCCGGACATTTGCCATCGAAGACGTTGACCTCTGCGTTCCTGATGCCTTTCACCGCACTGCCGGGCTTGACTCCGACATAGACCTTTGCCAATTTCGAGAGCGCGTCGATACCAGTCTGGAACTCGTTCTCCTGCCCTTTATAGACCACCTCGAAATCTGCCGCCAGAGGCATGTCGCTGAAAGCGGACACGAAAATCGCCTTAGGCGTATCGTCCGGATTGCAAGTGACGGCATAAGGACGCTGGATGAGGAATCCGAAGAGACCGGACTTGCAGAGCGTACGCTTCAATTCGTCCTTACCGGCTGGGATGCCCTTGTCGAAGTCAACATACTGTTGCACTTCGTCAGCCTCCACCTGAATGCTCAATAGTTTACGGCGGTCTCCACGCTCCACTGTCACGATCTTGCCGCTTACAGGGGAGGTGAATGCCACTTCAGGATGCGATTTGTCAACGAACAAAGCATCGCCGGCTTTGACCAAATCACCTTCCCTGACTGTCACCTTCGGTTTGAGACCGGGGAACGACTCTGGGACGACACCTATGATCGCGGAGTCCTTCACGGCCTTGACCTCGGGCACTGCACGTCCGGCAATGTTGATGTTCAAGCCTTTGTGTAATTTAATTACATTCGCCATTTTTGTTATTGAATTAATATAAAACGTATAAAAACAGTCTTCTGCACAAGATGAACCTCACGCACGCGATAGCGCACGAGGCACATACAGCCATATATTCCGCAAAATTACCAAAAAAAAAGGACTCCACCAAATTTATTTGGTCAGAGTCTCTATTCCGAAAACAATCTTCCACACGCAACAGTCGCCGTTCTCGTCCTCGACGGCTTCGTCGCATTCGGTGAACCTGATGCGTTTCGACACTTTCGTCTTCGTATATTTTATCCTCACAGCCTCCTGCCGGCTGCCGTCAGAGAAGACGAGATACTCAAGGAAACGGCGGATCATGAACGGGAAGTCACCGCCATTATGGAAATAGCAGCCGACAGAGCCGTCAGGCACCTCATCGGACATGATGATGATGTCGCCGTCTTCCGTGGTTTCCAACAGTGCCTGATAGGTATCCTCGTCAACCTCAACCTCGTAGCGGTGCTCCGTCCGCGAGATGACAGACTCCAAGTACGACGGCTCTACAACGAAGCCAATGGCGTTCCGTGAATTGATTTCTTCTGACATATCTGTGTTTTTAAGGTGGGTTCTATAAATTCATTTCTTGCGATTTTGAGGTTTGTTCCGAGCAGGTTGCTGTGCGGAAGGAGAGCCCTCAGCCCTAAACAAGGACATGCACTCACGCATGTGAGTTATGCGGGCATAATGACTGACTGACAAACAGTAAGATACCGGAACAAAGCCAAAAGCGCTGAAAAGAATTATGTCACCCATAGTTGTGAATTTACTATTTATTCGGTGAATTTATAGAACCCACCTTAATGATTTCTCCTGACCCATTTCTCATCCAGGTCGTACCAGTCTATCCGGGTCTCCTCACATTTACCCGCAAGCACATCCGAGAGCATGTCGAGGTACTTCTTCCAGCGTTGATGGTAGAAGTCGCGGAGCAAACCCGCCCATTCCTTGTGGGCATAGTCGTGGAGTCCGCCGCCGTCAGAACACTCGCGATTTCCCCATGTGGTTATCTGGACGCGGGCGTTCCATTCGTACTGTTCCTTCTCAGCCACGGTCTGCCCCTTGTCACGGGCCATCGTCAGCCAACGGTCCAAGGTGAACTCCGACCGGGTGGACAGCAGGCTATCCTGCGCGAGTATTAGGTCAAGGAAGTCGGATTTGTGCTTCTCGAACGACACACTGTCATGAGCCCGGAAGTCAACCATCATGTATTCATACAGTCTCCTACCCTTCTCGGCATTAGCCTGACGGGTGATGTCAACGTAGTCGTAGTCGAAGTTGTCATTACCTCCGAGTACAGGCCTGAGCGCTTCCATCACCTCCTGGGCAATGAAGACGTAGTTCGGGTCGTAGTAGTTCTTCATCTGCGACCAAGAAGAGACCTGGAAGGCGTTCTTGGATGGCCGGGCACAGAAGATGCTCTCGTGAGTGCCTTGTTGCCAGTTGTCCTCCGGACTGTTGTATATGCTGTTGGCAAGCATGTTCCAGACCATATACAGGCTATTGACCGGATTGTGGTGATTGACGGTCAGCCTGTCAACGTCCTTGTTACCGACCAAGCCATACCTGGCATTCACATAGTTGCTGACCCACTCTACCTTACGGAACTCACCACCTATCCAAGGGAGGTCGGTCATGAGTTCATACATCATCTGGTTGTTCTCTATTCCCTCCATCGTCAGGCCGATGCCTTTCATGTTGGCGGAGAAGTGCTCACGCGCTTTCGTGTAATGGTCAACCAGCATGTCGAATCGTCCGTGAAGCCCGACATTGCCTCCGAAGTTCTCAAGTTCGCAGAAGCACCAGTCATGGATGCCATACCCTTCCCTGCGGTTGTACGCCGCATTGACAGGCCCGAACTGTGGCACTGTCTCGCTGTTGAGGTCAAGCACGAGTACGCTGCCTTTCGGGAGCACGTTCAGCATGTCCTGCCGCGGATTGCCGCCCCACCCTTGCAGCACCCATACCGCATCCTCGTTGCCGTACTTGCGCATCGTCGCGAGAATGGCTTTGCCAGCCACTCCGAAATCGAACCCTGCCGGTATCGCACCAGCTTCATGGAAGGGATCGGTACTGTAGTAGTCGGCCTTGCCGTAGAGCCGTTCCGTCTCCTCATAGAAGAGGCGCGCGTACTGGTCGAAACGGGGGTCGTCGGGCATCAACGTGCCGGGACGCACGAAGCCGTTCCAGACCATCCGGCTGCCATCGGTAACATCCGCACTTTGTATCATGCCACCATAACCGGGCAGCACCGGCTTCATACCGAACGCCCTCATTCGGCGGAGTATCTGTTTCTGGAGTTTTTCCTGCTGAGCGTACCATGAGAGCGGCAGCGGACCGCCCCACCCTTCGAGGTTGCCCATCTCCCACCAGGCGAAGAACGCAGGGCCGGGGATGAAACGGCCGACCTCCTCTTCCGTCTTGCCCATGCGCAACAGCATGTTACGCCACACGCACTCGTGTCCGACAGCCGCAAGTGGCAGGTTGATGCCGTGAAGCACCATCCAGTCGATTTCCTGCTGCCACCTGTCCCAGTCCCAGAACGCCATGGAATAGGAGAAGGTGCAGTAGTTGAGATAGTACCTGAGCCTCATGTCGGTCTCGTGGCGCTCCTTATGTCGAACAGGAGGTAGTGTGTCAGGGAGGTCGGCCTTCATGTTGTTCCACGAGAGATGGATGCCGCAGTAATGCCGCAGATACCAGTTGAGCCCGGCTCCGATATTGCAGTAGGTATTACCTCTTACCACCACCTTGCTCCCACACTGGTCAAGTTCGAAGAAGTCACGGTCGCCTGCCTGCAGTTCCACACGGAACTTGGCAGACGCACCCTCATCCACACGTTCCAGCAGGTCGGTAAGGGGATTGGCCGCGCTGACGCACGACAATGCTGAGACGAGGACCAGGAGCAGAGTGTATCGCATCGGTGTCATAGCTGAATCTCGTCTTTGGTGGCAAGCAGTTTCGTGTACCTCTCCATATACTCCCGGAACTCTTCGTACGACATATCTTTCAGGTATATCATGCCGAACGACCGTTTCAGCAACATATCCTGCGAGTTGTAGAAGTAGTCATCGCCCAAAAGCCTGCATAACTCGTTCTGCTGCTCCACCCAGACCTTCTGCGCCAGTTCCGTGAACGGACCGTCAAGCTCCGGACTCGGAAAATCAGCGCTTTTCTGACTCAGATAACAGGTCTGGAATATGTTGTGGATGACTGCGAAGGAGTTCAGTGAGACAGGGATGGCGGTGTTCACCTCACTTATGTGGTAGCGCGACCAAACGTTCCTGTACCCCCAGATACGCAGGTCAATCTCCGGATGTCGCTTATGGTACTCGCTGATGGCCACACTGATGGCCAGCAATGTCCTGAAGTGAGTGTCTGAACCGCTGCCCTCCGGGTCGAGGGCTATGCTGATGATGGTCGGCCGGACCTTCTCGAACAGGTTGAGCGCCGGAAGCACGTCCTGCTCTGAGTCGGGATAATGAGGGAACACGTCATCGCTGTAGAACGGCAGCCGGAGATGGCTGACATAGTCGGTAGTGAGACCGAAATGAGCCCACACAAGCTCCGACTCCAGTTCCCTGAGCCATGACTTCGGCATGTGGAACGACTTTGGTTCACGACGGCCGACATCGTAGCCTCGCAACAGGTCGAGTTGGCCCTCCACAAACTCCTGGAACCTATTGAGGTCTGAGAACTCGGGCCTGAGGTCTATCCATTTGCGGACGACCCTGCGGGCGACGGCGAAGTTCTGACGGCTACGGTCCTGATTGGCGACGGCCCGCAGGTACATCGTCACATCGTCTTGATAGGAACTGACGAACACCGTGTCCATGTTCTCGTCCAGCAGCGCGGCTATGTGTGGATGGATTCGCTCCACCACATGAGTATAGACCTGACGGAGATAGTCGCAGGTGACGGAGGCATAGCCACTCGTGCAGTAGGCGAAATGATTCTCCATGTTCTTCGACCGGACCAGATGGTGGAGATACGGGAAATAGGCCAGTTCCACGTCATCATGGTGCGGACTGGTATGGAGCACCACCTGATTCTGTGGAAGAGTGAGACCTTTGCTTATCATTGCCTCTATGGCTCGACGTTCGCCCTCCAACAGCTCAGCCACAGGCTTGCCTGTCAACTCGGAGATGAAGTCGAGTTCGGCATTCGTATAGCCCTCACCGATGATCTGTGGTATGGTCTTGCCGGTCATGAGAAGACAGTCTATCAACAACCTCTCCACGAACTGCCTCGGGCATCCGCTGTCAGCATAGAGCGCCTTAGTGTACTCATGCGACCTGGGTATCTCGCTGCCGGCGGCGTTGGTCACATAGAAACGCGCGTTCGGCAGTTTCTGAAGACACGAGGCAGGGATGTCATGCGAAGGGGCGTCGCATACGGCCCCCGACACGACCGCACCCTTCGACTGCCCCGCGGCTATGACCACAGCCACACAGTCGGGATTGTATGTGATGGTCTCAAGACCTATGGTGACTACCGCCTTTTTCCTGACGGTGGTGATACCGCCCATGTCCCTGGCTGCTGATGCCTCGGCTGCGTAGTTCAGACCAGTGAGACGGGTATGCGAGAAGGGGCTCGAACCTTTGACGTTGAATGCCAAGTCACCGTCAGGACCTACTCCGCTGAGATAGAAACCTATGCCACCGAGACTCCGGATCTTCTCCTCGTAGCGTGTACAGAACTCATCGAAAATCTTGATGGCACGTTGCTTGAACAACTCGTCCTTGTTGTTGGCCTGACGGAAACGGAGCGTGAGGTCCACCTTCCCTTCATGGAACACTTCACTCAGGTTCTTAGCACCGCCGAGATACTCCTGTTCCTCTTCATTAAGAAAATAGGTATTGATCAGATTGGTCTTCTCGGCGTCGAAGCCGAAGACATCGACATAGAATTTCCTGACGAAATAACTGAAAGACCTCTCGTTCTCCGGACTGATGGGAAAGAACTCGTTGAGCTGGAAGAGATGGAGCGAGCCGAAGTCTGGCTTCCTGAGGCCGAGCCTGCCGATGATACCGTCGTTCGCCTCCGAGTCCCAGTTCTCAATGTAGTACTGAAGCCACTTGATGAAGAATTCCGGGGTCTTGCCAGCGGGAAGCGCCACCACACCACCGGGATTGAGACCAGCCCACTCTATGAAACGGAGAGCGGCCAACTGCCCCAGGACAATGTAGTTATCGACGCAGAGTGTCCTTGTATGGCAGAACCTGCCGTGATCACCGAAAGAGCCATCCAACGACTGGAAATAGGACTCGACCTTGCTTGAAGTATTATATCTCATGGTCTATACATGAATTATACCTGAATTAAAACGCGAAGATAGCATTTTTTCATCAAACAGGCTATTGTTTTCAACTTTTTTATGGTGGGTTCTATAAATTCATTTCTTGCGATTTTGAGTTTTGTTCCGAGCAGGTTGCCGTGCAAGAGCCCTCAGCCCTAAACAAGGATAAACGCTCACGTATGTGAGCCCTCAGCCCGATGCAGCCTGAAAGGCTAATCTACTCATAGCCCAGGGCAAGCGGAGCGAC
>JAKSJE010000017.1 GCA_024398405.1 Bacteroidaceae bacterium | reverse complement strand
TACTAACAGCGCATACCTCCTGTTACTAACAGCGCATACCTCCTGTTACTAACAGGTATATACCACTTGTTAGTAACAGGTACATACTACTTGTTAGTAACAGGTACATACCACTTGTTAGTAACAGGTGGATAATGTTATGCGCTGTCTCTGCATAAGTCAACAGGTGAAGCGGGTATTATTGTGCGCTGTCTTGGGGTAAGCCGAGCGTTCGGGTGTTTCAGGTAATGGCGAATGGACCGACGGACCTGATGTCGGAACCGTCGGGAATGGGTGTTGGAATCGTCGGGAATAGGTGGGTTAACCGCCGGGTATAGGTGTTGGAATCGTCGGGAATGGGTGGGTTAACCGTCGGGAATAGGTGGGTTAACCGCGAGGAATGGGTGTGGGGAATAATGTGGAGTGCGGAATGTCGTCTGCGGGGATGTCATTGCCTCAGCAGGTCGAGGGCTGCGCGGAGGTCTTCGTCGTCCTTCAGCGACTGTTCCACGGCGCCTGCCTGGAAGAACCAGCGCTTGACTATCTCGTTTGCCATGAGCCGTCGGATGTCGGTGCCGTACTTGCGGAAGTCGGCGTCGATATCGTGGTGGAGTCTCTTCTCGAGTGCCTCGAACTCTGGCCGTGCGTCGTCGTAGTAGCCTTCGAATTCCATCATCTCCTTCAGTGCGGCGAGACGTTTCTCGCTGAGACGGTCGTAAGTGAATCCGCTCTCCTTGACCATATCGAGGAATTCGGCCACATCGGCGTCGGTAAGGCTGAAGTCGGCCACCGAGGCCGGCTTGACGTGGGTCTGGCAATAGCGGGTGCCGTAGTCGATGAGCACGTCGTCATTGGCGAGATAGACCACCATGTTCTGTATCGTGTCGTGGTGGACTGCTACGTCGGGAGTGATTCCGCCTTCGTTGACCGCCTTGCGTCCTTCGCGGCGCGCCTTATAGTCTATTTTCTGGATGCATCTGCCGCTTGGCAGGTAGTACTTGGCAGTGGTGAGTTTGAGGCTGCCGTTGTAGGGCACTTCGCGCGGTGCCTGGACGAGTCCTTTGCCGTAGGTCTGTGAGCCGACCAGCCGGGCGCGGCCGAGATCCTGCAGCGCGCCTGCCACGATCTCGGCGGCTGACGCGGAGTTGCCGCTGACGAGTATGACGACGGGGATGTCGAGGTCGAGGGGCCTGCCCGTGGTCTTATAGACCGTGCTCAGCGATTTCAGCTTTCCGCGTGTCTCGACCACCAGGGTGTCCTGCGGTACGAAGAGGTTGACTATCTTCACCGCCTCGTCGAGAAGTCCGCCGCCGTTGGAGCGCAGGTCGAGGATGATGCTCGTGGCTCCCCGGGACTTGAGGTTGATGACCGCCTTGCGCACATCGACGGAGCAGTCCTCGGTGAACTGGGTGAGGTCGATGTAGCCGGCGTCGCCTACCATTCCGGCGTACTCGATGGATGGCAGTTTGATGATGTCGCGCGTGATTTTCACCTGACGTGGTTTTTTCTCTCCGGGCCGCTTGAGGGTGAGCAGGAACGTGGTGCCGGCCTCGCCGCGCAGCATGTCGCTGACCTCTGACGTGTTCTTGCCTTTGAGGTCGGTGTCGTCTATCTTGAGCAGCACGTCGCCCACCTGCAGTCCGGCCTCGGCGGCTGGCATGCCTTCGTACGGCTCGGCAACTATGACGGTGGAGTCTTTGCGCTGGCGTATCATGGCCCCCATACCTCCGTACTTGCCGGTGGTCATCATCTTCAGGTCGCCGGTCTCCTCATCCGGGAAATACTCGGTGTAGGGATCCATCCGGTCGAGTATCGCATCGATGCCGGCGCGGATGATTCTCTCCGTCTCGAGGGTATCGACGTAGAACAACTCAAGGTTTTTGTATATGGAGTTGAGGATGTCGAGGTTCTTGGATATAGTGAAGTTGCGGTCTGACGGCTTGACTGTCTCCTGAGCGTAGGAGGACACTGTGGTCGCGGCGCATGCCAGCAGTACCGCCACCTTGCCCGAAAGCATCATTTTCATAATCTTTTTCATCGTCTGGAATGTCTATTTCTGAAAAACGAACCAAAGTTAGTAAAAAATAGGCAACAAAGCATCACGAATGACGAAAAATTTATTATCTTTGCGGAAATAAACTGTAAACACGTATGTCAAAGATAACAATCAAGGAGGTCAAGACCCCAAGCGACATGAGGAAGTTCATAAGGTTCAACTATGAGCTTTACAAGGACAACCGGTATTCCGTGCCCGACCTTTATGAGGACATGCTGAAGACGTTCTCGTCGCGCAACGCCGCCATGGAGTTCTGCAAGGCGGTCTATTTCCTCGCCTACAAGAACGGCAAGGTCGCCGGGCGGGTCGCTGGCATCATCAATGAGAAGGCAAACGACAAGTGGAACGAGAGGGCCGTCAGGTTCGGCTGGATTGACTTCATCGACGACACGGACGTGAGCAAGGCCCTGATTGACGCCGTAGCGGAATGGGGTGCGAGCCAGGGGATGTCGGAGATTCACGGACCTCTCGGCTTCACCGACTTCGACGCCGAGGGCATGCTGGTGGAGGGGTTCGACCAACTCAGCACCATGGCCACCATATACAACTACCCTTACTATCCTGAGCACATGAAAGCCCTCGGGTTCGAGAAGGAGACCGACTGGGTGGAGTTCAAGATAAAGGTGCCGGAGTCAGTGCCTGAGAGGCTGATAAGCATGGCGGAGTTCATCATGCAGCGATACGGACTTCAAATCAAGAAGTACACATCGTCCAGGAAACTCATCAAGGACTACGGGAAGAGGATTTTCGAGGTGCTCAACGAGGCTTTCTCACCGCTCTTCGGCTACACGCCACTGACGGACAGGCAAATCGAGCAGTACGTAAACATGTACTTGCCTATCGTTGACCTCGACCTCATCTCACTCATCACGGAGTCCGACGGCACGCTCATCGGCGTGGGCATATCCATGCCGTCACTCTCGAAAGCCCTGCAGAAGGCGAAAGGCAAACTGTTCCCGATGGGTTGGTTCGAACTGGCGAAGATACTGAAATTCAAGATGAGACCTGACATACTCGACCTGATGCTCGTGGGGATAGTGCCGAAATACCAGAACAAAGGCGTGAACTCGATACTGTTCTACGACCTACTTCCCATCTTCATATCGAAAGGGTACAAGTACGTCGAGACCAACGTGGAGCTCGAGACCAACTACAAAGTGCAGCAGCAGTGGATTTACTTCGAGAAGAACCAGCACAAACGCCGACGCTGCTTCAAGAAACAACTGGAAGACTAACGGGGTGTTCTATTAATTCCCCGCAAAAATAAATAATTAACAAACTATGGGTGTGTATTGCTATTTTGATGCTTTTGGCTTTTTCTTTGCATCTTGCTGTCCTTCATTCAGTCACGATGCCCGCATCGTTCACGTGCGTGAGCGATATTCCTTATTTAGGGCTGAGGGCTCTTTCATGAATGGCAGCAACCTGCTAAAGAACAATCTCAAAATCATCTAAAATGTAATTAATAGAACACCCCTAACGCGACTCACGGCGGGACGCGGAGCCGGGGGACGGTCAGCAGGGGAGACAACGACACCTTATGGAAGAAGAAGACATCAGCAAGACAGCAGAGCGACAAGGACAGACGGTTGAATACAACGATGACAACATCCGCCATCTGTCCGATATGGATCACGTGCGCACCCGCCCGGGCATGTACATCGGGCGGCTGGGTGACGGGTCCCATGCGGAAGACGGAATCTATGTGCTCCTGAAGGAAATCATAGACAATTCCATCGACGAGTTCAAGATGCACGCAGGCAAGCGCATCGAGGTCAATATCACCGGCAACAAATGCGTGTCGGTCAGGGACTTCGGTCGCGGAATACCTCAGGGGAAGATGGTGGAGGCCGTCAGCATGCTCAACACAGGTGGCAAGTACGACTCAAAGGCTTTCAAGAAGAGCGTGGGACTCAACGGCGTGGGCACAAAGGCAGTCAACGCGCTGAGCAGCCACTTCGAGGTGAGAAGCTACAGGGACGGAACAGTGCGATGCGCGAAGTTCGAGAAAGGCTTGCTGCAGGAAGACCACACGGAAGAGAGCGCGGAAGAGACCGGCACCTACATCTTCTTCGAGCCTGACGACACTCTGTTCCTCGGCTACAAGTTCGAGACGGAGTTCGTGGAGACCATGCTGCGCAACTACACATACCTGAACACCGGGCTGGAGATATACTTCAACAGCAGGAGAATCACATCGAGAAACGGACTGAAAGACTTGCTGACGGACACGATGTCAACAGAGCCGCTCTACCCCATAGTGCACCTGAAAGGCGAGGACATAGAGATAGCCTTCACGCACACCAACCAGCAGTACGGAGAGGAATACCACTCCTTCGTCAACGGTCAGCACACGATTCAGGGCGGCACGCATCAGAGTGCGTTCAAGGAGCACATAGCCCGGACCATCAAGGAGTTCTTCAACAAGAACTTCGAGTTCAGCGACATACGCGCAGGACTCATCGCCGCCATCGCCATCGACGTGGAGGAGCCGCAGTTCGAGAGTCAGACCAAGATAAAACTGGGGTCACTGACCATGACCCCCAACGGCGGCGTGAGCGTGAACAAGTTCGTGGGAGACTTCATCAAGAACGAGGTTGACAACTACATGCACCGCAACCCGGACGTCACAGAAGTCATCCTGCAGAAAATCCAGGAGAACGAGAGGGATCGCAAAGCCATAGCCGGTGTCACCAAACTGGCGCGGGAACGAGCCAAGAAAGCGAACCTGCACAACAAGAAGCTCAGGGACTGCCGCATACACCTCAACGACGCCAAGGGTGACAGGAAAGAGGAGAGCTGCATCTTCATCACCGAGGGCGACTCAGCCAGCGGGAGCATCACCAAGAGCCGCGACGTCAACACGCAGGCCGTGTTCTCACTGAGAGGAAAACCGCTCAACTCTTTCGGACTCACGAAGAAGGTGGTGTATGAGAACGAGGAATTCAACTTGCTTCAGGCTGCCCTCAACATAGAAGACGGCATCGACGGACTCAGATACAACAAAGTGGTGGTGGCCACGGATGCCGATGTCGATGGCATGCACATACGGCTCCTGATGATCACGTTCTTCCTGCAGTTCTTCCCCGAACTGATAAGGAAAGGACATGTGCACATCCTCCAGACTCCGCTCTTCCGCGTGAGGAACAGGAAGAAGAAGGTGAAGCGAGAAGTCCTGAAGAAGTACCTCGAGACCCACCCAAACGACAAGGGCGACTTCATCACGTCATACTGTTATTCGGAAGAGGAACGCCAGAAAGCAATCCAGTCACTGTCGCCAGACCCGGAGATAACACGGTTCAAAGGTCTCGGAGAGATCTCGCCCGATGAGTTCAAGAACTTCATAGGCCCCGACATCAGGCTGGAGGAGGTCACTCTGAGGAAGACCGACCAGGTGAAAGAACTCCTCGAATACTACATGGGCAAGAACACAATGGAACGGCAGAACTTCATCATCAACAACCTCGTGATTGAAGAGGACAAACCGGAAGTCGATGAGTGAGCATGCAATAGGAAGTCGGGCGCCGGGAGTCTCAGAGCAATTAGTCAGGAGCTATGGGTATGGAGTTTGGGTTCACGAGTAAGGAGTTCAGAATGACGAGAGCATTATTTCCGGGAAGTTTCGACCCGTTCACACTGGGACATAAGGACATTGTGGAAAGGGCGCTTGCCATCGCCGATGAGGTGGTGGTGGCGATAGGTGTCAACGCAGACAAGAAGGGTCTGTTCACGGTTCAGGAACGTAAGCAACGCATCGAGCAAGCATTCAAGGCCGAGCCTCGCGTGAGGGTCGTAAGCTATTCAGGACTCACCACCGACTTCGCACAGGCGGCATGCGCACAGTTCATAGTCAGGGGAGTCCGCTCATTAACAGATTTCGAATACGAAAAGAACATCGCTCAGATTAACCGACAGCTGACAGGCATAGAGACCGTGCTTCTCTTTGCAGATGAAAGGTTCGCAGGACTGAGCAGCAGTATAGTCAGAGAATTGATTAGTTATGGCAAGGATATCTCAAGATTCATTCCTTAGCAGCGGAGCCGCCTTGGCAATGGCGGTGCTGCTGCAGTTCGCAGGCAGTTCATGTCATGCACAGACCTCGCTTGACGAGGCACAAGTCAAGAAGTTCCTCATCGCCACCACGGCAGCGAAGAACCTCTATGTGGACACCATAAGTGACGAGAAGATGATAGAGGACGCCATCAAAGGTGTGCTGAAAGAGCTCGACCCACACAGTGCCTACACGCCTGCAAAGGACGTGCAGGCACTGACTGAGCCACTGCAAGGCAATTTCGAGGGAATCGGCGTGCAGTTCAACATGGTGGAAGACACGCTCGTGGTCATACAGCCCGTCAGCGGAGGACCATCGGAGAAAGTCGGCATCATCGCCGGCGACCGCATCGTCACCGTGAACGACACGGCTATAGCCGGTGTGAAGATGTCGAAGGAGAACATCATGAAACGTCTCCGCGGCGCCAAAGGCACGAAAGTCAGACTGGGTGTCAAGCGGCAGGACGTCAAGGGCGTCAATGAGTTCGTGGTCGTAAGGGACAAGATTCCGGTATATACCATAGACGCGAAATACATGGTCGATGCCACCACAGGATACGTGAAGATAGGCAGTTTCGGCGCTACGACACATAAGGAGTTCATTGAGGCGGTCAGCATGCTTAGGGAGAAAGGCATGAAAGACCTCATCATAGACCTTCAGGGCAACGGCGGCGGATACCTGCAGACCGCAGTCGCAATCACCAACGAGTTGCTTGGAGCCAATGAGCTGATAGTATATACCGAAGGCCGGATACAACCACGGATGAACTATGTATCACAAGGCCATGGTGTTTTCAGAGAAGGCAAGCTGACTGTGCTCATCGACTCTTATTCGGCTTCCGCATCCGAGATTCTCGCAGGTGCAGTCCAGGACAATGACAGAGGACTGATAGTCGGCCGCCGTTCATTCGGCAAAGGTCTCGTACAACGGCAAATCGACCTCCCCGACAAGTCAATGATACGTCTGACCATCGCTCACTACTACTCACCTTCAGGCCGCTGCATCCAGAAGCCATATAAGAAAGGAGACCTGAAGTCATACGACATGGACATCGTGGAACGTCTGAAGAGCGGAGAGCTGACCAATGCCGACAGCATCCACCTGCCAGACTCCCTGAAGTTCACCACCCTGAAGAAGAAACGTACAGTCTATGGTGGCGGCGGCATCATGCCGGATGTATATGTGGAACTCGACACCACCCAGTTCACCAAACTCTACAGGGAGATGTCGGCTAAGAGCTGCATCATCAACACCTCACTCAAATACATCGACAAGAACAGGAAGCGGCTCCAGAAGAGCTACAGCGACTTCGAGTCATACATGGCATCGTTTGAAGTGCCTCAGGACATGATCGACATGTTGCTTGAGAAGACGAAGGAAGCGAAGATAGAGTATTCCGACAGCGACCTGACCGAGACCATGCCGTTGGTAAAGACTCAGCTGAAGGCTCTCATCGCACGTGACATCTGGGACATGAGCGAATACTACCATATCGTCAACTCCCTCAACAGCATATATCTGAAAGGGGTGGCGACCATAAAAGAGAAGGAGTTATGATCACGTTCATCGCTGACTCAACCGAGTTTCCTGACATCGACCGCGAAGCCGTCAGCAGATGGGTGACCGAAGTGGCCGGAACTTACGGGAGGCATATAGGTCCGATCTCATACATATTCTGCAACGATGACAAGATACTGGAGGTCAACAGGCGGTTCCTCGCCCATGACTACTACACCGACATCATCACCTTCGACTACACATCAGGGAGGACCATCAGCGGAGACTTGTTCATCAGTCTCGACACAGTGGGCAGCAACGCACAGAGACAAGGCGTCACTTACGACGAGGAACTCCGCCGTGTCATCATACACGGAATACTGCATCTTTGCGGCATAAACGACAAAGGGCCGGGAGAACGTGAGATAATGGAAGCCGCCGAGAACCAGGCCTTGTCAATGTTTCAGCAACAGCCGGACGACGAACCATCCGTGATACAGCAATGTTGAGACAAGTCCGTAGTGGTGCGACATGATGCGGAATCTCTCACGCAACGACTTCATGCGGTTGCGTGTCGTCACGCCTTCCGCAAGATAGTCAGTGAACACAGGTTCTCTCATATATAATAAGGTGTAGCCGGACTCCGCTTTCTCCATGACACGGATGCACCAGTCGAAGTCGGCTGAGAAACGGTATCTGAGATCGTATGGCTCACAGAGTTCCCTGCGCGCGTAGAATGACTGATGGCAGACCAGCATACCATCGCGGAAAGACCTCCATGTGAGTTTCTCCGGGGGAGCCAGCCTACGATGGGACAGAAACGCGCCCTCGTCATCCACAATATCGGTATTACCATATATCACCCCTACCCTACTGTAGTCACGATTCGAGAAGACACTCTCAAGTAAGGAGTCGCAATGCAGTCTGTCACCTGCATTCAGGAAACAGACGAATGTCCCGCTTGCAGCCAGGAGACCTTTGTTCATCGCGTCATAGATGCCTTTGTCCCTCTCGCTCTTCACGATAATCCTCATCTCCGGGTTGCGTTCACGATAGGCTTCAACCAATGCCAGCGTACCATCCCGCGAAGCGCCATCGATGATGATATGCTCGACACATGATACGAACGACTGCCTTTCCACGCTCTCCAAAGTACGTTGGAGAGTCTTTTCGGCATTATATGTCACTGTTATGACGGAAAGATAAAGAGGAACCATGAAAAACACAAAATAAAATTGGCCTAAGCCTTTGTGGAATCACATTTATTTGCTAACTTCGCGACCAAGAACCTGCTTCAGTAGCTCAGTTGGTTAGAGCACATGACTGTTAATCATGGGGTCGTTGGTTCAAGCCCATCCTGAAGCGCATCAAGATTACTGCCAGTGGCGGTAATCTTTTTGTTTTTATCAGCCAGCACGAAGAAAGGCAGGGAGGCAACGCCGAGTTTCCTCACCGCTGGCGAATCCCAGGCAAGTCCGTCATAGAGATGAACAGTGTGGACTGTGTCGTAACGTACGAATTCCTGCCATTGATATTTTGACCCATCAAGAGACACCGATACGACCTTGATGTCATGCTTTTTGCCATACTTCTCATAGAACTCACCCACTTTGCCTATAACATCGTCAACATTCCTCATCCATGTAGCCCAGAAATAAATCAGTTCATATCCGTTCTTGTAGTCTTTGATGTTCAGTGAGTCCTTTCCCGAAGTCTCCATTCTGACAGAAGGCAGCACCTTCCCTTTTCTTCCTGAGCCAAGCATCTTCAGTTTTCCCTCAAGCGACTGTATGTATTCATTGTCGGGTTGGACGGTCTTGACCGCCTTGAAGAGCGACGTGAGCCGGGCCAAGTCTATCCTATCGACCCTCACGAAGTATCTGTCCAGAAGATAGACCGCCACAGGTGAATCAGGATAAGTCTTGATGAACTGCATGGCTACACTGCGTATCTCCGCCTCTTCGCTCGTATGACTGACCTGCTTACGGAACTCATTCATAATCTCATTAGCCTCCGAGCCATCGACAGTATAGTTCTTCAGGTCGTTGAGCGACGCCTCGTAATGCAGGCTCTTTCCTCCCTCAGCGAAGATAACCTGTTCCACAGCATTGGGAAAGACAAGGTAGAATGGTGTCACGCCCTCGGATACGGCCTCGACCGTGAACCTGCTGTTCTCGATGAATATCGTGTCAAGGAAGGCATTGACATCATCTTCGTTGTAGATGAACACCTTTCCGGTCTTCATATTGTCGATATAGCCCGAGAGCCTGAACTTCGGAGCCTTCGGCGCACAAGCAGCCAACAAAAGCCCCAAGCAAAGCACCGACATATGATGTTTCTTCTTCATATATTTTCTGATGATGGTTTCGTGAATTTTCTGCTGAGATACCTGACGGGAAACCAGACGGATACGAATCCGACCGCAATCACAGTGACGAACACGACCGCCACATCCCACAGATGGATGTTGACAGGATAGGCGTCGATGATATAGCTGCCAGCCGACTGACCGAATTTGATGACACCGTACTTCTGCTGAATGAGACAGAGAATCAGTCCTAAGAGGATTCCGCCCAGAGCGCCGACCATCGAGATCAGTCGTCCCTCGTTCATGAAGATTCCGGCTATCTGGCGGTCACTCGCTCCGAGATTCCTGAGAGTGACCACATCATGTTTCTTGTCGATGATGAGCATGGAAAGCGAGCCGATGATATTGAAGCACGCAATCATGAGTATGAAAGTCAGGAAGACATAAGATATCAGTTTCTCGATTTGCATTATCTTGAATGTATCCTCCTGCTGCTCATAGCGGTCTTGCACCATGAATCTGTCACCGAGTATGTCCTTTATCTCCGACTTCGCACCGTTCACGCCTATACCCTCTTTCAGTTTCAGTTCGACGCTGCTGACCATGCCCTCCTTCTCGAAGAGGCTTCTCGCGAAACCAATTGACGTCAGAGCGTAGTGGGAGTCATACTTCTGTTGTCTCACACTGAACCCCACGCTTGGGGAGTAGAGTTCATCCATGTTGAAGCTCTCGCCCGGGTCGTTGAGGTCGATACGTTTGCCGCCCCGGGGAGCGAACACCTGTATCGGCTCGTCGAAATCGGCACCTACACCAAGCGTCGAAAGCAGGTTAACGCCAAGCACACCGTAGTTGATGATGTCGGCATGGAGTTCGAACACACCTTTTCCGAAACAGATATCGTCGATGCGGGTGAGTTGCGCGAAATTGTCATCCACCCCCTTGATGGTGGCCATCACCTGACGGTTCTTGGTCATCAGCAGGGCATTGTCCTCGAACACTTCTGTATAGACCTCTATTCCATCGTACTTCCTGAGAGCCTGTAGTTCCTGAGCGTCTGCCTCAACGTATTTCCCCTCCTTCGGCAACACCTTCAACTCGGGATCGAAAGCGGTGAAGAGGTCTGCCACCATGTCCTGAAAGCCATTGAAGACCGACAGTATGCACACCATAGCAGCCGTGGCGATTGCCACCCCACAGACGGAAATCCACGAGATGACATTGATGACATGGTGCGACTTCCTCGACACCAGGTATCTTCGCGCTATGAATGCTGATATGCTCATCGTTCCGTTCCGGGCGTCACTGGCTTGTCATCCACCGTGCCGAGAAGCCTGTCGATGTTCTCAAGATAGTCGAGAGAGTCATCGATGAAGAACTTCAGTTCCGGGATGATACGGAGTTGATGGCGTTCCAGGTTCCCAAGCTCGAACCGTATCTGCGCAGCATGATCGTTGATGTTCCGAAGTAGTTCGTCTGCCCTGTCCGAAGGGAATATGCTCAAGTAGGCCTTGGCCACGCTGAGGTCGCTGCTCACCCTCACCACGCTCACACTTACCAGCACGCCCTTCACCTTGCGGGTCTGCTGCTGGAAGATGGTGCTCAGGTCCTTCTGGATGAGTCTTGCGATTCTATTCTGTCTTGTAGTTTCCATTTCTCTGTTTCTCTATGATTAATAACACACTAATGACGACACCTGATGATTGTCAGTCCGTCCCTCACCGGTATCATCACCTTTTCCACCCTCTCGTCATCCGCCACCATGTCGTTGAACGCCATCACGCCCACGGTCTGCATGTCCTTGTTGGTCACCGCCCCTGCCGGAACGTCCCCAAGCACATGTCCGTCCCATAAGGTGTTATCGGCTATGATGTAACCACGGGGATTCATATACTCCATCACGAGGTCGTAGTATTCCGGATAGACACGCTTGTTGCCGTCGATGAAGACCATGTCGTACCTCAGTCCGAGCCTCGGCACAAGTTCCAGAGCGTCTCCTATATGGAATTGCACCTTGTCCGCCCATGGCGAGTTCTCAATCCATGGCCGTGTGAAGTCCTCGAGTTCGTCGAATATCTCGATGGTATGTAGCATAGCCCCCTCTTCCAGCCCTTCTGCCATGCACAGAGCGGAGTAGCCGCTGAACGTACCAATCTCCAGGACCGTTCTGGGACGTATCATCTCAGTAAGCATCTTCAGAAGCCTCCCCTGCACATGCCCACTCGCCATCCGGCCATAGAGCAGTTTCGTCTGAGTGGCGCGATAGAGCCTATGAAGGTACTCGCCCTCACGGTCTATGTGACGCGCTATGTATTCATCAACTGTCATCAGCCAAGTCGTTCGATAAGCGCCTCCACGGCGAGACGGTAGGAATCAAGCCCGAACCCGAACACGGTCCCGACACACACAGGCGATATCATCGACACATGTCTGTAGTCCTCCCTCTGCATCACGTTCGACAGGTGAACCTCCACCACCGGTGCCGTCACCGCCCGGATGGCATCCTGAATCCCGATGCTCGTATGCGTGTACGCTCCGGCATTGATGATGATGCCGTCACAGTCAAAGCCCACTTCCTGAATCCGCGATATAATCTCACCCTCCACATTCGACTGCCACGCCGCCATCTCTATCCGGGGATAACGCGACTGCAACTCAAGAAAGTAGTCATCGAAATCACGACTGCCGTAAATCCCCGGTTCACGACGTCCGATGAGATTGATATTCGGTCCGTTTACTATATGAATCTTCATGGCAACACATATTGCATTCGCAAAGGTACGAATTTTTAGCGAAAGGAACAAAAAAACATGATAGGTGGGTTCTATAAATTCATTTCTGGCGATTTTGAGGTTTGTTCCGAGCAGATTGCTGTGCGGAAGGAAGGATTGATGCGGGCATCATGACTGACTGACAAACAGCAAGATGCCGGAACAAAGCCAAAAGCGCTGAAAAGAATTATGTCACTCCTGTTCTATGAATTATTACTTATTCGGTGAATTTATAGAACCCACCGATAACGATTCTTGCCGGCATCACGATGGCCAGAAAGACGACCAGAGGTGAGCGTGGGATGTCCTATCACGTTTAGGGAATTTCCTTGAACGGATATGTGATTTCCTATTGCGATGTCGTTTTTGTTGTTTAACTTTGCAGCGTCAAAAAACAAAACGATAGTCTAACAACTTAAAACTTCAATGACATGAAAAGGTATCTACTCTCATCGGCACTCCTTCTTTGTTTGAGCGCATCGTCTCTGCTCATGTCGTGTATGAGCGAGGACACAGAAGAATCGATAGTTCTGTCAGGACAGTGGACTGGGAACTTCGGCATGTATTACGAATACGAATGGAGAGGCTACATCTACACCTTCAACTCCTACGACTCTGACATCGTTTTCTATCCAGACTATGATTATGCGACTCATGGATATGGCTATGAAGTTGACTACTACTATGAAGGTCCTTATGACAGGATGAGCCTGCGTTTCGACTGGGAGATACGTTCAGGAAGGATATATCTCTATTATCCTGGCAACTCATGCTACAACGCCACGATATCCAACTACCGCCTTTCGAACAACTACTTCACCGGCTATTTCAATGGTGGCGGCGAGATGTTTAGTCTGAGGAAACTGGCAGACTTCTACAATTGGTCGGAATACTCATACTATGGTGACTGGCATTGCTGGAGCAACAGCGGATGGAGCTGGTACTCATACTCGAAGACCCGTTCGGCCGTCGCCGACTCCCTGGACTGCGACGATACTGATGAAGGCAGGATAGTAGGCTACGGTAGAAGCATGAGAAGATGTGAATAACGGTTCCTTCCAGCGACGGAGCCATAGCGAGGACACTTCCCCCGGTGCGGTAGGTCAGAGCACTGCCAACCCACCGAGGGAAGTCTCTTTGTAAAGGCTCGGCAAGTCCTTACCGGTACGCTTCATGGTATCAACGACCTTGTCGAACGAGATGATGTGCTTGCCGTCGGAAAGCAGAGAATAGAAACTGACGTCCAACGCTCGGAGGGCCGCTATCGAGTTGCGTTCGATGCACGGAATCTGGACCAGTCCGCAGACAGGGTCGCAGGTCAGTCCGAGGTTATGCTCCATTGCCATCTCAGCGGCACACTCAATCTGTTGCGGCGTGCCACCGAATAATTGGTTGACAGCCACGGCTGCCATCACGCAGGCACTGCCCACTTCCCCCTGGCATCCCACTTCCGCACCTGAGATTGACGCATTGGTCTTGATGATGTTGCCGAAGAGCCCGGCAGTGGCAAGCGATTTAAGTATGTCTTTCTCAGAGAACTCAAGATGGTTCTTGTGGAGATGGTAGAGTACGGCAGGCACGACTCCGCACGAGCCGCAAGTGGGTGCCGTGACCACCACCTCACCACGAGCGTTCTGCTCTGAGACGGCAAGTGCGTAGGCCGTGACGAACGCACGGCTCTGAAGCGACGGTTTGTAACTCATGGCCCTGACGTAATACTGTTTCGCCTTGCTCCTGACGTGAAGACCGCCGGGCAACATTCCGTCGTTCTCAAGGCCTTCCTGGATCGACTCCTTCATCTGGCTCCAGACCTTCAGGAGGAAATCCCATATCTCCGGCCCCTCATGATACTCGACGTATTCCCAGAACGTCAGTCCTTTCTGCTCAATGAACTCCTGTATGTCATTCAGTCTCTCACGTCTATATACCGGCTGCTGCTTGACGAGCAACTCGCCTTCGTCCTTTCCTTCAGAGAGGGAACCTCCACCCACGCTGAACACAGTCCATGAGTCGGTCACCCGTCCCTCATCGTCCTGCGACTCGAAAAGCATGCCATTGGTGTGGTAGTCGAGCACCAAGTCGGCTCTCCACACGAACTCCACCTCGGCAGGACTCAGCCCCTTGCATATCGCCTTGTCTGTCATGTGGCCTTTGCCCGTGGCCGCAAGACTGCCATAGAGGGTGACGCGGAATCTCCGGCACTCAGGGTGTTTCCTCCTGAATATCTCCGCGGCCTTGTTCGGTCCCATCGTATGACTGCTCGACGGACCATAGCCAATCTTGTATATTTCCCGTATCGAGTCCATCATCTGCTGAATTTGTCAAGCCAGGCGCTCAGAGCGTCAAGGACAGCCTGATGGTATGCGAACGACGCTCTATATCCCCAGCCATGACCACCAGTCGGGAAGTTCACCACCGTGGCATGAACGCCCGCCCTGACCAGGGCATGGCTGTAGTCGTAGGAATTGGACGGTGGCACTACCGTGTCATCGTCTGACAGAAGCATGATGGCAGGACAGGTATGTTTGGTCACTGCGTTGGCATTACTGTAGAGAGCGATTTCCTCCGGGGATGGGTTCTTGCTGAGGAAGTTCTGACACGAGCCCTTGTGCGACTTGCTCTCATCCATTGATATGACAGGATAGAACAGGATCTGGAATGCGGGAGCCACCTTTCTCTTGCTGTGCGTGGCGTAGGTTGAAGCCAGGTGTCCTCCGGCACTGCTGCCCATGATACCGATTCTGTCCTTCTTGATTCCCCACTGCCTGGCCATATCGCGTGTGACGCGGAAAGCCTCAGCGACATCGCTCATCGGAACGTCCTTGTTGTTGTGAGGCATACGGTATTTCAGTACTATCAAAGCGATGCCTTGCTTGTTGAAGAACTCCGCCCAGTCATAGCCCTCGTGGTCCATGGCAAGTCCGGAATAACCGCCACCGGGACAGGCTATGACCGCCCTGCCATCGGGATTGACCGGCAGGAACACCCGGATGGATGGCTTGAAGTTGCGCTTGGAGTCATCGAACGGGGCTGAGTCAATGCCGTTGGTGTTAGGCAGGCCTTTCGGCCACAAGTCGATGTCATGCACGGATTTGGTCTGTGCGCACATACCGCTGGATGTCAGCAGTAACATAAATAGTAATGTCGTGAAAATCATATTTACCATAAACTTATCGTATGTGTTTCCGTCCATTCTGAATCACTATCCCACGGAAACTGTCATCAACCATCTGACCATTTAGGTTGTAGAGTCTGTCTCCGTTGCCGCACTCAGCATTCACGGCATCCTCAATTCCCGTGACCTGGGCAGGCTGATAGACCCTGACCCAGTCGAACTCAGTCTCGTAAGTGAACTTCGTATCCGCGTTCGCTGCCCATGAGCCGTTACCTACGCTCTGGTTCAGTATGAGATAGAACGGCTGATCGAAAGGCCACTGGCCCTGAGCGAGTTGTGATTCGTCTGTACTCTTGTGGTACGTCCAGACCTTCATGCCGTCTGCATACCAAGTGATGCTGTTCTCGTCCCAGTCCATCCGATAGACATGCCACAGGTCGTAGTCCATACCACCCAGCGACTTTGAGTTTCCGCCCTTGCCTAAGGTATATGTCCATTTCGAGTGGACGGTATGCCATGAACTCGTGGCGTTGTCGATGGTTTCCCAGATATCTATCTCACCACTATCTGGCCAGCCACCGTACTTACTGTCGTTCGGCATCATCCAGAAGGCCGGGAAGTTTCCGGTGTGCTGGGTTGTCCTCAGACGGGCCTCTGCCCTCCCGTAACGGAACTTGAACTTGTCCTGGCTCTTGATGCCTCCGGTTAGCATATCGGCATTGTCCTTTGATTTGTCCGGGTTTGGTATGGCAAGACAATGTAGTGCCCCGTCATTCTCATATACCACCTGTCTGGAGTCGGAGCACCAGCGATTCCATGTCGCCCCTTGGCGCACGGTTCTCGACCATTTGTCAGCTGCCGGCTCACCTGCGCCGTCGAACTCGTCACTGAACACCAGCACGTCAGCCGATGGGTCTGTTCTTTCCCAGTAGGCCTTGATATAGAGATTGCCAGAGGTGAGTTCGGCAGGGATGGTGATAGTAGATTTCGAGCCATCTTCCGTGTACTCGTTCTCCAGGTTCTCTCCCCAACGTATCACTACCTCGTCACATGTGTATCCATCGACAGGATGCAATGCGAAAGTGAACGGACTTCCCACGTCAAAGCGCTCAGGCAGGGCACCGCCGCCGGCAGTCAGGAAGATATTCCCGTTTCTGGTGTCAACCGTCAGACGTCCCAAGTTCCTGTACTTCTGTATTCTCTCTATGAGGGCGGCTGTGTCGAGTCCGTCGGGTTTCAGACCATAGGACAGGGCTATCATATTGCCGGCATCCATCGTGGTCCATGAGTTCACGACCACGCCATTCGCCACTTTCTCCTTGGACTCCTGGATGTTGATGCAGTTGTTGCCGATGAAGAACTGGTACGGATAACTGCCGTTGCCAGTATCTACTATCCTGAGCGGAGAGAGTGGAGCGAACGACAAAGAGCCTGAGGATGTGACGAACTTGTCAGCGCCGACGCTATAGAGGTACTTCTCTCCTTCTGACTCGAGTATGGCGAACAGCTGGTTGGCATCCGACTTGCTCTGTGTTGGTGCGGTGAACGCACTGCCACTGCTCGCGCAGATGTCATTTCTGTTGCTGACGCTCAGCAGGAATCCTCGTGTGGAAGTCATGGTATATACCTTGTCATTCGAGATGACTACATCCTCACCTACAGTCTCCGCCTCGGTGAAGCGGAAAAGGTAGCTGTCTTTCTGTGCCACCTTACCAGTCGTGATGAGGTTGGAAGAAGACACACTCCAGAAACCGGTACCAGCGCTCTCCGCATTCTGGATGCTCCACATGCCGCCCACCTCGGTGATGACATAGGTGTTCCAGTCGCTGTAGAACTGGTTGGTGCCGAACACACCTTTTTCGTTTATGTATGCCGACGGCTTTGATGCGAGCGAGATTTTCCACCTGCCGTTGGCATCCTTGGAGAACGAGAAAGTCTGCTGACCTTTCTTTCTCTCGTCCTTGGCCATGAACTTAGGAGTGCCAGTGCCGTTCTTGCTGACATCAGTGAGTACCAGGCCGGAGGCATTCTCTATGTAGTATGACATCCTCGTATCGATGGAAGGATGCCTGGCTGCTCCGTTGACAGGACGAAACTCGAACATGAAGTCGTCAATCCTCACCGTGCCTTTGTTTGAGCCTTGGTTGATTCTCGTGCCGTCGGATGTCCAGAAGGCAGTACCCGCGCTACCTCCATTCTGAACGGCATAAAGTCCATTCATGCGACGGAGCGTGTAGGTGTGCCAGTCTGGGCTGTAAGGGTTGTCGGTGCGGTTTCTCCAGAATGCGCCTAACTCGTTGATGTACCTTCCGTCCTGGACATTGGCTATCTTGTAGCGCTCAGTATTGACATCAAGGGTAATCTCCCATTCACATTTCTGTGGATTGACATCGTCCATGCCGTCCTTGAACGTCGGATAGTCACCTGTCTTGGTAGGACTCGCATTGACATCCGTCAGGTATTTACCATTACATAGCACATAGTAAGTCCCGTTCTCAAGGACTACGGCCTCGAACACATCATGCCCCTCTTTGAAGTTAGCCTTGTATGCTTGGACGAGAAGTCCGAGCTGTTGTCTCAGGAATGGAGTGATGACCTGTTCGCCGACCACCGGAGTGGCTTTCTTGATTGAGCCCTCGAAGTCACGGCTTCGTATGGCGTCCTCTTTCTCCTCAATGGTCTGTATCTCCTTGTAGTGATTAAGGAAAGAGAGTGAGTCCGCGCTCCTGAGGTCAGCCCACATCGCCATCATTATCTGTCCTCGCTGCCCCATGTATTTCATCTTGTTCACCCATGGAGCAATCTCCTCTATCATCTCAGGGTGATTGACCTTGTCGGCAATCAACACATCGGCGGCTTCGGTCAGGCGGAGCATCTCCGCATTCATCGCTGCCACGGCGTCGAGGTCAATGGAGCTCAGGTCTTTGCGCCATCCGTCAACACCCTTGCCATTGAACGAGTCGGCCGCTGCCTTGAACGTGGGAGACTCTCCTTCACGACGGAGACCATGAGCGGTGGAGCCGAGATCGACGTTGTTCTCGCAGAACAACCTGAAAGCATCAGGACAGGTGGGCATCAGATAGTTGATTGCCCTCTCCCAACTCGCCTCAGCATCATAGTTCTTCATGTTCCATGAGTAATCCGCGATACTGTAAAGGCTGACCATACTTGCCTCGGCATATTCCATGGGATTGCTGGTGAAGGCCTGAAGCGTGGAGCCGAACACGTTGCCAAGATCATTGCCATAGGTCTTTCCCATGAGCAGGTGCCCTATGCAGTAGTCGTTGACAGGATAGTTGAGCCATATGAAGGGCCGTCTCTGTATCTTCTCGCGTATGAACGTCACATCGGATGCGTTTATCATATCCACCACCCCGTTGCCAGTCCACATCACTTGGATGGCGCTGTTCAGATTGCTGCCGAGCGTGGTGAGGTAATTGCCACTGGTGTATGACCTATTGTATTGTGTAGGGCACATTGACAAGTGGCTTACGTCCTCGTGTTTCTCAACGAAGTTATCCCAGACGTAGTTCAGCAGCTCCGCCTGTTTGTCAGCCGCCGCGCCCGTGCCGCTGATATCATCGAAGAACACACTGAAAGCCCTGACACCGAGGCTATAGACATTCTCCAGTTTTGTGATGAGCGCCTTGAAGTCGGCATCTGTCCAATTGATGTCACCTCCGGGATGGATTGCCCAGACGAACCGCACATGGTTACGCCTCGCATACTCGGCCAGTTCCGTGATGACCTTACCCTGGGCTTTAGGATACGGAGTACGCCATTGCCCACGATGATAGACATCGTCTTTCGGACCATAGACGTATATGTTCATCTTGTTGGCGCCGTAGAAGTCGAACTGACGTTTCCGGGCGGCAGTGGTCCACGGATTGCCATAGAATCCTTCAATCACACCCCTCTGCAGACATGACGGGAAGTCTCTGATCATGACTTCCATCACTTCCGCCTGACTGGCTATCTGCATGAATGTCCTCACGCCGTAGTATGTTCCGTCTTCGTCACGTCCTATGATGATCACGGAGTCACTTTTGATGGACAGGTAGTAAGCGCCTGTTGACTTAGGCACAAGGTCGGAATAGGGCAGAGAGGTCTCGTCACCGACCTCTCCGATGACGAGGGTGATGTCGCCACCGTCAGTGCTGAAGTTATGTCTGAGCAGTTCTACGGCGAACGGGTCAGACTCCTCACTGCCTACAAGCGAATAACGTGCGGAACCGCTGTCGTATGCTTTCTCGCCCCATGTGATGTTCTGCGGAATCGGTGACACCGTCACTCTCTGGGCCGACAGGGCGACGGCAGACCAGAGGAGGATAATGGATAGTATGGTCCTATTCATGGAATACAAGATGGATGATTGACCGAACGCCCTGACAGGCTATCTCTTCTTGTAGAACTTCAGGACGTTATCGTAGTTGACGAAGAAGTCCGCCCACAACTGACGTATCGACCGTTCGCTGGTGGATATCAGTTCGGCGGCGCGTGTGTATGCCAGGTACTCCTTTCTGCGTTTCTGGTTGATATTGGCCAGGATGTTCTTATCAGTGACCTCGAACGTGTTGCCACGGTACACGAAGTAGAACTTGGTCAGCATAGGGAGCTGGGAGTCGCTTTCACTTGGCACATACCACCTCATGTACTCCATGTTGATTCTTGAGGACTGGCTCAGTGTGGAACGTGTGGCCTCCGTCAGTTTGTAACGGTCGAGGTCCCTGACCATTATGACCTTGCCTACGGAGTCCTCTATGATGATTTTCCCGAAGTAGTTCTGTTCCACAGGCACATATCTCCCATCAGGGAAATCCACGAAATTCACGTTAGCGGGGTCGGTCTCCATGAGTGTCGTTGAGTCGTTGATATAGACCAACGTCTGTGTCTTCTTGTCGTCGCCGACGCTGATATTGCATGGTGCGACCTTCTCATGATCCTGGAACAGTCCGTAGTGAATAGTGGCAGTCTCCATGCGCCTGAACAAAAGCGGGAACTCCTCCGTCGGCACCCATTCCTGACCGAGGACTGGGCACGACGCCCAAAGCGCCATGCCCAGCATCGTTGATACAATCTGTAGTCTCACGTTCACTTAACCTTGATTACAAGATACTTGCTGACGCTCCAGAATTCCCTGTAGTTAGTTATCTTCAGAGTGTACATGCCTTTATTGTCCTTCAGCAACTGATAAGAGCCTGCCGGATGGTTGGAAAGCATGTCCGCGCTCTTCGAATTGAGAGGAAGCGTGTCGAAGTGGCGGATGTCGATTTTCGTGAAATAGTCTTTGTCGAAGTCGCCTTTCATCACCTCGCCGCCGCTGAGTATCTTGTGTTCCTTGAGCTCGCTCTTTGTCCCATAGACGTAGTAGGCTGTGTTGAGTTGCTCATCCTGCATATTCACCACCTGTTCCTTGACATCGCGGTCGAACTTCACGTTCTCGTTTTCCTCGGCGAGGTTCTTCACGGTGTCGGTGAGTTCCTGGATGTGGATATCCTGAGCGATCAGTTTCTCCTGAAGAGAGGCGATCTCACGTACCTTCTCCTCGTACAAAGCCTGCAGTTTGTCGAGTTGCTCCTGCATCTTCGCGGACTTGATGTCGCTCGCGTTGAGTTTAGCCTGCAACTGGGCGATGCGTTCACGGTTCTCCTTCATTATCTCCTGGATGTACCCCATGTTCTCCTGGATGTTGCGAGCGATTTCCGGTTTCTCGCCACCGCTGTTCTTCAGCGTGTTGATTCGGCCTTCAGCCTCCGCTATCCTTGCGAAACCATCCTGAATGTCCGTGAAGGATGTCATCAGTTCGTCCAGTTCGTCGTTCTTCTGGTTGATGATCTCGTTGAGGGAGTCAACCTCGTGAGTGTCCTTCTCCTCTGTCTGCTGCTGACCATTGTTGCAGGCCACCGCAATCATTGCACAAAGTGCGAAGTAATAAATCTTTCTCATGATTCTGTTGTTGTGTTTAGTTGGTTTATATTGATTGTTGTCAAATACGCATCGCACACTCACGCACCCGAGACCACCACGACGAACTCGCCCTTAGGCTCCCTCTCCCTGAAATGGGCCAGGATGTCGGCTACTGAGCCCCTCACCGTTTCCTCGTGTATCTTGCTTATCTCGCGGGTGACGCTCACTTGCCGGTCCTCGCCCATCACCTCGCCGATTTGCTCCAGCAGTTTCAACACCCTGTAGGGACTCTCGTAGAAAACCATGGTCCGGTCTTCCGTCTTCAGAGCCTCCAGTCGCGACATGCGTCCCTTCTTCTGCGGCAGGAATCCCTCGAAGCAGAAGCGGTCGCAAGGCAGGCCGCTATCGACCAAAGCCGGGACGAACGCCGTAGCCCCGGGAAGTGTCTCCACATCGACTCCGGCGCGGGCGCACTCACGGGAAAGAAGGAATCCCGGGTCGCTGATGCCAGGAGTGCCGGCATCGCTGATGAGAGCCATCGTCAGACCACCCTTCAGTTGCTCAACCACACCAGCCACCTGTTGATGTTCGTTGAACTTATGATGCGACCTCAGCGGCGTGTGGATATCGAAATGATGAAGCAGGACGCTTGAGGTCCTTGTGTCCTCAGCCAGAATGACATCCACCTCGCTCAACACCCTTATCGCCCTCATGGTCATATCATCCATGTTCCCGACGGGAGTCGGCACAATGTACAGTTTCCCCATAATCGCCACAAAGATACATATATTTGTCATAAGTACAAAATAAATAGGAATTTATTTTCAAAACACACCCGATTTTGCCCAAGAAACAGAAAACTCTCAGAAAATCGCATGAAATGAAATTATTGAAGGGGTGTTCTATACACACATAGCTCATGTCAATCTTTCATTTGCGTGGAATTAATAGAACACCCCTGAACCCACCTGTATGGGACGGGGGCTTGAGACAGAGCGCCGCCTACTCCACGTAACTTACGATGTCTCCGCTGATAAGCAAGAGAGAGATCTCACAGACCTTGGCGTCGTACCTGACCTGCAACACACTCTCCTCGGCATCCAACAGGCTCTTCTGGACCTGACGCAGGTCAATGCCTGAGAGATCACCGAGTTTATATCTCTCAAGCGCGCTTTGCAGGTTTCTCTTAGCGATTCTCAGGTTCTCTTGCTGCAAAGCCAGCAACTCTATGTTGGTACGATACGTCTGGTAGCAAGTCGTGAGGTCTGCATGAATATCATGCCGCAACTGCTCAAACTGGATCTGACGATTGTCTATGGCAAGCCTGGCATTGTTGCGCTCGCGTCGTCTGTTGCCGTCGAAGATATTGAAACCCAATGTCAGACCGCCGCTGACGGCCAGGTTGTTGCGGTCGCGAATGGTGTTCTTGCCATAGACATAGGCATTGTAGCCATATTGTCCGTTGAGTTTGAGATAGGGGTAGTTTCGGGACAGGACTTTCTTGTAGTCCAGTTCTGCCATCTCTGTGTTCTGCCGGGCATAGAGCAGACTGGTGTTAGACTCGAGGGTGCGTTCCCAAAGCGCGGGCAGCAACAGGTCCTCGCGGACGAGGATGCTCGTGTCGGCTATTGAGACATCCTGCTCAAGGTCTTTGCTGGCCATAAGCTGATTAAGACGAATCTGGCTCTTGAGCACGGCTTCCTTCTGCCGGATGTACGATGAGCTGTCGGTATAGAAGTCCGTATGCGCCAACTGATAGTCGAGACCGGAGAACCGACCGGTCTTGTAGTTTATCTCGGCTATCCGGAGTCGTTCGCGCGAGAGTTCCATCGTGTAGAGATAGTTGTCCCTGCGGATAATCTGCTGGACGCAATTGTAATACTCAGCCGAGATGTCTGCCACGAGTTCCTCGACGGCCATGCGTGTTGACAGTTCGCTTTGCTTCTCCAGCAAGAGCAACTGTTTGTGGGTGGTCTGTATCTTGAATCCGTCAAAAATCGTCCAGTTGAGCGTCACGCCGGCGGTCACGCTATTGTCAAATGCGTTATTCTCGGTGGTCGTCTCGTCCGTGGCTCGCGAGGTCGTCTGGTCGAAGTGTGTCAGCGAAGGACGGTACGCCACTGAGGCGTCCACCTCTGGCATAGCTCCGGCATTGGCCCAGGTGGCGTTGTTGTGTGCCACCTGCTCTTCATTACGAACGAGACGCATCTGGTAGTTGTTCTCTAACCCACGCGCTATACATTCCCTCAACGACTGGGCAAGAACCGGCGTGAGGATATTGAGGGACACGAATACGAGGAGCGTTCTGTATATCTTCATTTTCTACTTGTTGATGTTCAAAATCTGGATTCCCATAACCCGCCCTTGGCAGACTGGCGGCTCAAGACACGGAGGTATCGGTCTTTGCCGCACTCCGTCTCGTTCTGTCCGTGGAGATGAAACTATACATGGCTGGCACCACGAACATGGTCATGAATGTGGAGACCACCATTCCTCCGACCACGGCGATACCCATGGCGATGCGCTGGTTGGCGCCTTCGCCCGAGGCGAATGCCAGGGGTATGAGGCCGAGCACCGTTGAGGCGCTGGTCATGAGAATCGGACGCAGACGCTGGAGTGAGGCTTCACGGATGGCCTGGAGTTTGCTGACCCCGGCCTCCTGCTTCTGGTTGGCGAACTCCACGATGAGGATGCCGTTCTTCGCCACAAGGCCGATGAGCATGATGATGCCAATCTGGCTGAAGATATTCATGGTTACATCGTTCAGCGACATGAAGGCAAGGGCTCCGGCGACCGCCAACGGCACCGTGAGCATTATGACGACAGGATCCTTGAAACTCTCGAACTGTGCGGCCAGTATGAGGTAGATAAGCACGATGGCGAGGATGAACGCGAACATCAGGCTTGACGAGCTCTCGCGGAACTCCTTTGAGTCTCCCGACAGAGCAGTGCGGAAGGTGTCGTCCAGTGTCTCCTTCGCTATCTTGTCCATCTCGTCAAGGCCCTCGCCGATAGTCCTCCCGTCAGCCAGCCCGGCGGAGATGGTAGCCGACACGAAACGGTTGTAACGATAGAGGCGAGGAGGGGCGATGCCTTCATTCAGTTCGATGAGATTGTCCATCTGTATCATGTCGTCCGTCTTGTTGCGGATAAAGATGGACTTCAGGTCTGAAGGCTTGTTGCGGTTCTGACGGTTGATCTCGCCCTTGATCTCATACTGTTTTCCGTTCATGTAGAAATAGCCCATGCGCTGACCGCTGAGACCATACTGGAGCGTCTGTGCGACGTCACGGGTAGAGACTCCGAGCACACTCGCCCTGTCACGGTCAATCGAGAGCCGGGCCTCTGGTTTGCTGAACTTGAGATTGACATCGGCCATGCGGAAGAGAGGACTGCCGTTCACCTTTTCCATGAACTCGGGGAGTACGGCCTGGAGTTTCTCGATGTTCGTCGCCTGCAGGACATACTGTATCGGCATTCCGCCGCGCCGGCCACCGAAGGACGACTGCTGCTGCACGAACGACCGGGCTTTGGTCTTCGTCTGGACCGCCTCGGTGATTTTCTCTGCCAACTGCATCTGGCTGTAGTCACGTTCCTTGAGGTCCTTCAGCGTGATGCGCACGTTGCCGCTGCCGGAGCTGACGCGAGCGGTGATGTTGTCGGCGTCAGGACAGAGGGAGTCAGTCACGAGGTTGATGTCCTCGGTGTAGTCACGGATGTATTCGTAGCTGACACCCTCGGTCCCCTGGGTGCGGATGGTGATTGACGAGCGGTCTTCCATAGGCGCCATCTCTGCGGGGATGATGCTCCAGAGCCAGATGATGACTCCGACAAACACAACTATCAGGGGGAATATCGTCCACCGATGACGGAGCACGGCTGAGAGTCCTTTGCCGTAGTAGCGGTTCATGCCTTCGAAGAATGGTTCGGTGAACTGGTAGAAACGGCTGTGGCTCTCTCGTTTGACGAGTATCTTCGTGCTCAGCATCGGTGTGATGGTAAGCGCGGCGAACGAGGAGATGCACACTGAGCCGGCGATGACGATGCTGAACTCACGGAACAGCCGGCCGGTGATTCCGTCCATGAACATGATAGGCAGGAACACGGCCAGCAGCGTGATGGTAGTGGAGATGACGGCGAAGAAAATCTCCTTCGCGCCTTCGATACCGGCTTCCAGCGGTTTCATGCCACGCTCTATCCTGACATAGATGTTCTCGGTCATCACGATGGCGTCATCAACCACCAGACCTACCGACAGCACCACGGCAAGCATCGTCAGCACGTTGATGGAGTAGCCCACGAGATACATCACGAAGAACGCGCCGATGAGCGAGACTGGGATGACGATGCACGGGACGAGTGTCACACGCCAGTCGCGGAGGAAGAGGAAGATGATGAGTATGACGAGTATGAACGCCTCGAAAATCGTGTCCTTCACCTCGTTTATCGAGGCGCGGATGAACTTGGTGTTATCGAAACTGTATTTGAGTCGCACGTCCTCCGGCAGGTCCTTCCGCATCTGCTCCACACGCTGATAGACGGCATCAGCGATCTCTATGTGGTTGGCGCCAGGCTGAGGCACCACGACGACTCCCACCATCGGCACACCGTTCATCTTCATGTAGCTCTTGATGTCAGCAGGACCCAGCTCCGCGCGACCGATGTCACTGAACCGGACTATCTGGTTGCCGGTCTGCTTGACGATGAGGTCGTTGAACTCCTTGGCGGTATGCATCAGTCCCATGGTACGCACTGACAGTTCCACGGTATTGCCTTCGATGCTCCCCGAAGGCAACTCCACGTTCTCCTTATCCACCGTGTTCTTCACGTCCATCGGCGTCACGCCATAACCGGCCATCTTAACCGGATCAAGCCATAGGCGCATGCAATAGCGTTTCTCGCCCCAGATGCTCACGCTGCTCACGTCACTGATTGTCTGCAGTTGCTCTTTCACGGTGAGGTCGGCGATCTCGCTCAACTCGAGAAGCGAGCGCTTGTCGCTCTGCAAGGCTATCATGAGAATCGGCATGGCGTCGGCATCAGCCTTCGAGACCGTGGGAGGGTCACAGTCGCGCGGCAGGAAACGCTGGGCGCGCGACACTTTGTCGCGTACGTCGTTGGCGGCGGTCTCAAGGTCCACGGACAACTCGAACTCCACGGTGATGCGGCAACTGCCTTGCGAACTGACACTCGACAAAGAACGAATGCCCGGAATACCGTTGATGTTCTGCTCAAGTGGCTCCGTGATCTGGTTCTCTATGACATCGGCATTGGCGCCAGGATAGGAACAGTCAACTGAGATAATCGGATTATCCACCGATGGGTATTCACGCACACCGAGATAGGTGTAGCCGATGATGCCGAACAACAAGATTATCAGCGTCATCACCAACGCCAGCACCGGGCGTCGTATGCTTAGTTCTGAGATATTCATGGCACTACTCTATCACGTCAAGTGTAACTGGTAGGTCAGTACGCAACTGCAGCGTACCCGATGTGATGATGGTGTCACCCACCTCCAAGCCGGAGAGGACCTGGACCTCCGCATCGGTGCGGATGCCCGCCTTCACATCCACCGGCACCGCCTTGCCACCGCGGTAACAGAACACCTTGTCGATTCCCATCTCAGGCACGATCGCCTCGGCGGGAACGACAAGCGCGTCAGAGAGTTCCTGACGTGTAAGCCTGATGCTCGCGTACTGACCGGGCTTGAGCTCGCGACCCGAATTGGGGTAGAGGGCACGCGCGGTGAACACATGCTGTTCCTTGTCAACTGCCGACTCCACGGCATACACCTTCGCCTGGAAGGCATCGAGGAAACCATCAACGGTGAACTCAAGTCCCTGACCGTTCCTGATGTCGTTCGCATAGCGCTCGGGCACTGAGAACTCTATCTTCAAAGGGGTGATCTTAGTCAGCTTCGCTACCACCAGGGAAGGTGTGGCATATGCACCGACACTGACCTGACGAAGACCAAGGACACCATCGAATGGTGCGCGCAGCTCCGTGAGACCGATGTTGACCTTGACAGCCTCGATCTCCGCCTCCAAAGTGGCAAGTTCGGTAGTAGCCTCCTCGTAGGCCTCACGGCTTGCGGCTTCGTTCCTGAGCAATTGCTCCTGACGATAGACACGGTTACGCGCCAGGCTGATTTTCGTCTGCAGTTGTCGGAGCTGGGCTTGCAGCGGACGGTCATTGACCTTCGCAAGGAGTTGACCCTTACGCACCACACTGCCCTCTTTGAAAGATATGGAGGTTATTTTGCCCGAAGTCTCAAATGACAAGTCAACCTCCTCGTCAGGCAGAATCAGACCAGTTGTGGTGAATCCGTCAGTAAGTGGCTGAGGCCTGAGGACCAGGGCGTTCACGTTAAGGGACTTCCCTTTACCGCGAGAACCCTTGTCGCCGCCACGCACACCTGAGTCTCCCAACTCAAGCTCTGTGTTAACCTTTGGCTGGAGATACCACACACCACCGGCAATGACAATGCCGAACAGACCGATAATGAGTCCTGCCTTCACCTTGTTGTTCATATAAATCCGATTATGACTTCGTTAGTTATCATAGTATGACTCTAAAACACAGAAAAGGTTTAGTGGCAACGAGAAAAAACTTGCAGATGGGTTCCATCTATTCACCCTAAGTCGCAAGCGCATCCGCTTGCTTTTGATGTGTCAACAAAACGGAGAGACAAGATTTTCACCACTCTCTTTTTGCGCGGAAGGAATAAATTCGTATTTTCGCTCTTTCATTGGAGGGGTGTTCTACTTCGTAAGTTTACGTGAAGGTTTTAACCGCTTGAATATCAATATTTATTGAAGGTCAAATCTCAATCCTTACGAGAAGCCAAAGTTCAAGGATGAGAACGAACACATACTGCTGAACTCGCTGTATCTGTACCCTTGGTATTGCGTCAAGTGCTTCTATTCCAGCAGGCATGTACGAGGTTTCTTCAAGTTCGTGGCATGGTCTATCTGGCTGATCTGCATCGGACTTCTGTTCTTCATTGCCCGAGACAATGCTGTTCTGAGAAATCAGCAGGGCATCAACCGATATGTTCATGCCTACTTCAGTGACAATGCCGAGGTCATGATGGAACTGGATGGCATCGACCTTATGTTCTCTGACCAGGAAGTCATGCCGATGCCAATCAATGACTATCGTGAGTGCATGAAAGAGCGCAAGGATGAAATGAAGAATCATAAAGACAAGTGACTTTTGCCTAATCTGCACTGCAAAATGATGCAAAAAGTGCGTCCAGGCAATGAAAAACGCAAATATTTGTTAATAACTGAAAGAAATCGAATAGAATTACAGGAAATTTTTGTATTTTTGCAAAAATAATACACATTGTAGAAATGCGATTATGTAATGCAATACCAGCAAGATTGCTTACAATGAACAAAAGCAAGCAATACAACATCCTAAGCGTCAATGATTTAGGGGGGGGTATTGCGTAGCTAATAAACCTTCAACTTACTCACATACAACTTGTCCAGATGCCACACAAGGGTATCTGATGGATGTGTCGTGTGGGCAAAAATCAAACGATTCAAAATTCCATGTAGAAAACGTCAGTTCAAATAATGGATTTGGTGGCAGACATTCTGCACGGTAACTTTGTACGCCAATTGCGAATAGATTAACAATTAAAATCTCAGAAATATGAATACAAAAATCACAAGACTTTTACTTTCCGCAGTACTGATGATGTGCTGCATGGTGATGAATGCGGAAATTGTACCTACTCAGCCGCAAGCTGATGGGAATGGCAATTATGAGCTAAATACAGCGGCTGAACTGTATTGGTTTGCTAATTATGTCAACAGCGGAAACACTTCTGCCAATGCCATACTTACGGCAGACATCACGGTGAACAATGGCGTGCTGGACAGCAATGGTGACTTAGCCAGCAGTACGTTTGAGACCTGGACTCCTATAGATGGAGGAGGAAGCGGATACAAAGGCGAGTTCAATGGCAACGGGCACACCATCAGCGGACTTTACATCAAAGATACTTCTAAAAATAAAATAGGTCTTTTCGGAGTGATGGTCAAGGGTGCCTACATCCACAACCTCGGCGTGAAGGACAGTTATTTCAGTGGCAACAACTGGGTGGCTGGCTTCTGTGGTGACTTCGGCGGAGGACGTATTGAGAACTGCTGGAACGCAGCAACCGTGATATCAAATTCCAACAATAGCGATGGATGCTGTGCTGGTGGTATAGCCGCTTCATGTTGGACGGATGCTTCTGTGAAGGGTTGTTATAACATTGGTAAAGTGACGGCACAATATGATATTCAGTGTGGCGGCATCTGTGGTGTGGTCAACTCTACTGTAAGTGACTGTGTCACGCTTGACGTATGCAATGTAGTATGTAAAGACTTACGGAGCAATGCTCAAATCATCAACGTGGCAATAAAGGATATCAATGCTTTCAAAAGCGGTGAGGTGTGCTGGATACTCAATAATGGAGTCACGGACAATAGTCAGAAATGGTATCAGACGCTTGGTGAAGGTAAGGATGTCTATCCTATGCTTGACAACACAAGAGGAATTGTCTATGCATTGGGCAAGAATTGTGACGGCAGTGGCAAGGGATATAGCAATACAGATCCAGGAGAGATAACACAGGACTCACACACAACAGAATACCATCCATACAAAGCTCCGACAGATACGGAGGAAGGAAACATAGAGTACTGGCATTGTTCGGTTTGTGATCATAACTTCGCGGACAGCGATTGCACCAAACTAATAACAGGAAGCGTGATAATACCAAGTATTAATGGAAGTTGGACGATTCTCGAGCAGCCTACATGCAGTACCTATGGAACAATGCAGAATCCTGCAAACAAAAGCGAACTGCGCCTTGTGCCGAAGGTTGCACATCTTTTTGGAGACGATGGCAAATGTACCGTTTGCGGACATCCCGAACCGACGAAGTACAACGGCACTCCTGCCACAAGCCTTGTTACCATCACGGAAGACAACTACAAAACTTATGGCTTGACTGAAAAGAACAAGGACTGCGTAATGGGCTGGACTGTTATCACCACGGCAGAGGAGTTTATGAAGTATATTAATGCGAATGGTCGTATGTTTATTGGAATCAATGCATTCCTTGCCGAAGATATTATTCTGGACTATACAAAAAGTTTGCCGGATGCGTATATCAACCCAGGATATGTTTTCGATGGAACAGGACATACAATCAGTAATGTGCAGAGAAACGGTCAAGACGTTGTCGGATTGTTTGGCAAAAATGACGGAATAATTCGTAATTTAGGTCTGATTTCTCCTAAAATTGAGATTAGTGGTTATTTCGGAGGATGTATATGTGGTAACAATTGTGGTACTATCGAAAACTGCTTTGTAATTGATGGTAACATAGACGGACCGAAATCTCAAAATTACGGCATTGCATCCCAAACTGACGGAAAAATTATTAATAGTTACGTCATATCGAACAAAGGCAATGTTGGATATGGAACTGTAACTAATAGTTATGGTTCAAAGACTGGCAGTATGCCTGATGATTTTTATTCAAAAACTCTTAGTGGATTGAATAACAATAAGTCTAACGGTATGTCTTGGTATCATTCAAGTGCTTCATATCCCGTTATGATGCCATCAATGATACATCATTCTGCACGATCTGCGACTTGTACGGAATTCGGATTTGATGACTGCTGGCAATGTACGGTATGCGGTAAATATTTCCTGGATGCATGCCATTCACAGGAAGCACCAATATATGCAGCATTAGGGCATAATATGAAACTTTTTGCCGAAATTCCAGCCACTTGTACGGAAAAAGGAATCAAAGAACACTATCACTGTGGCCAATGCGAAAAAGACTTTGATGATGAGAATGCAACAAATGAGATAAATGATCTCGGAATTCCATTCAATCCAGACAACCATCCTTCGCTGTCAATGGTAAACGATAAAGCACATTGTGACCGATGCAACAAAGATTTCAACAACTTTGTATCTATCGACAACAATCCAGTATTGCTGAACAGCCAGAACGACAGTTATTATTTGGACAATGTAGATTTGAAGTACGGT
>JAKSJE010000016.1 GCA_024398405.1 Bacteroidaceae bacterium | reverse complement strand
TCTTTGCCATATCCTCGAATGGAACGCTCTCGACCTCTACCTGTATATCTATACGATCCATGAGAGGACCACTGATTTTGTTCATGTAGCGCTGGACCTGAGTCTGGGAGCAGACGCATGAACGAGTAGGATGGTGGAGGAATCCACAAGGACAAGGGTTCATACTTGCCACGAGCATGAACGAGCAAGGCATGGTGATGCTGTACTTAGCCCTCGATATGGTGATGATTCTGTCTTCCAACGGCTGACGGAGAGTCTCGAGCACGCCGCGGTTGAATTCAGGCAGTTCATCGAGAAAAAGCACACCGTTATGTGCCAGGCATATCTCACCTGGCAGGAAGGTCGTTCCACCTCCGACCAGAGCGATATCCGATATCGTATGGTGTGGAGTACGGAAAGGTCTTTGTGATATGAGCGAGGTATCGCTTGACAACTTGCCGGCAATGCTATGAATCTGGGTGGTCTCTAAGCTTTCGGCCAGTGAGAGCGGCGGAAGTATGGTAGGCAGTCGTTTCGCCATCATGGACTTGCCGCATCCTGGGCTTCCGACGAGGATGATATTATGTCCACCAGCAGCGGCAATCTCAAAGGCACGCTTGACCTGTTCCTGCCCCTTGACATCCTCAAAGTCACAGTCAAAATGTGACTGTTGTTCTTTGAATTCCCTTCTCGTATCGACATCTGTCGGCTCGAGTACCGTCCTTCCGTCAAGAAAACCCAACACTTCCCTTAGGTTGCTCACACCATAGACCTTGAGTCTGTCAACCACTGCTGCTTCTCTGGCATTGGATGTCGGGACGAACAATGCTTCGATACCCATCTCACGCGCTTTGATAGCAACGGGCAAAGCACCCTTCACAGCCTGAATGTCACCATCTAACCCAAGTTCGCCTATGAACATACAGCGGTCCAAGAGTTCGGTCTTGACAAGTCCTAATGACGCAAGTACTCCTATTGATATGGGCAGGTCGAATCCAGAACCTTCTTTCTTGATGTCGGCAGGTGACAGGTTGACCACTATCTGCTTCATGGGAATCCTGAAGTCGATTTGTGATATGGACGACAGGATGCGTTCCTGGCTTTCCTTCACGGCGCTGTCAGGAAGTCCGACGATGATGAAGCGTGACTGTGGGTTGTTGGTCGCGTTTACCTCTATCGTGATCGGTGTCGCATGAAGACCGTGGAGTGCCGCGGAACGGACTTTTGATACTGGGTTGCTCATAGTTGCTGCATGTCGTTCAGGTGTTTGTAGTATCCGCCGAGGGCTGTAAGCTGGTCATGACTGCCTTTCTCCACTATCTTCCCTTCATGAAGCACGTATATCATATCGGCATTGCGGATGGTGGAGAGCCTGTGAGCGATGGCGATTGTCGTACGTGACTTCATCAGTCTCTCAAGGGCATCCTGCACCAGCCTTTCGGATTCCGTGTCAAGAGCGCTCGTCGCTTCGTCAAGGATGAGGATTGGAGGGTTCTTCAGGATTGCTCTCGCAATGCTTATCCTCTGTCGCTGACCGCCCGAGAGCCTGCATCCACGATCACCAACGTTCGTCTCATAGCCTTTCTCCATCTCCATGATGAACTCATGCGCATTCGCTATCCTGGCGGCGGCTTCCACCTGTTCCCGGCTCGCGCCCTCCATGCCGAAGGCTATGTTATTGAAGACAGTATCGTTGAACAGTATCGCTTCCTGATTCACGTTACCAATGAGTGACCGCAACGAATGGATGGACATCTGCCTGATGTCAACACCATCGATGATGATGTGTCCTTCATTGATGTCATGGAAACGTGGCACAAGGTCAACGAGAGTCGATTTGCCAGAACCGCTCTGTCCCACCAGCGCAATGGTCTGTCCCTTCTTTATCTCCATACAGATATCGTGCAGCACCTCATGTCCTCGGTTGTAGCTGAATGACACATGGTCAAAGACGATATCCTTCCTCAGTGTATCTGCCATGACCGGTTCCGCTACCTCCTTGATGTTGTTCACGGCATCGAGTATCTTGTTTATCCTTTCCATCGAAGCCATACCCTTCTGTATGGCATACCCTGCTTTCGACAGGTCTTTCAGAGGCTGCAACGTAGTATAGAGGATAACCAGATAGTATATGAACTTGCTTGCGTCAAGCATGGTGTTGCCCGAGAAAATCAGCATGCCACCATACCACAGTACAAAGACAATCATCACCGTGCCGAGGAACTCGCTCACGGGATGTGCAGCCGACTGTCTCACGGCGACCCTCGTCGCGATTTTCCTATGTGCGTTGTTGACCGACACGAACCGCTCCGTCATCTTTCTCTCTGCGATGAAGGCCTTGATAATCCTTAGTCCGCCGAGGGTCTCCTCGATTAGGCTGAACCCTTCACTCCATTTCTGTTGCAGGAGCAGCGACTTAGCTTTCAGGCTCTTGCCGATTTTCCCGATTCCCAACGCAAGCAACGGCACCACGAACACGGTGAACACCGTCAGTTGCCATGACAGACACACCAGGGTGGTCATATAGACTATGATAAGAATGGGGTTCTTGATTACGGCTTCCAATGAACTTGTGATTGAGGCATCCACCTCATTGACATCCGTGCTCACCCTTGCGAGTATATCACCTTTCTTCTCTTCGGTGAAGAACGACAAAGGAAGGTCGAGGATTTTTCTGTAAATCTTCCCCCGGATGTCACGCACGATGCCGGTACGTATGGGCATGAGTGTGGCGGCGCTTCCAAAATCGGCAGAAGTCTTCAGAAGCGTCAGAATCGACAATGCACATCCGAACAACAACAAAGCCGTGGCAGGCGAATACTGTTCCACTAATGTCTGCGAGAAATAATAGAAGTTGTTCTCAGCCAGTTCTGCGAAGTCCATGTCGCTCTCCCAAGGGATGAAGTCATAGTGTATCTGATCCACGTTGAACAGGATGCGCAAAATAGGCAGCAGCATAGTGAATGAGAACACGTTCATCACCGCCGCAAGGACATTGAGCGACAAGGTCATGGCGATGAACCTTTTGTATGGGGCAAAATAGCCCCCCATAACACCGAAGAAATCTTTCATATCATGCAACTCAAGAGAGGAGAATTCATTTTCTGCCGAAGTCCGCCGGAATCTCGCCCCACAAGGCGGTGTTCCATTTCTCAACCCGGGAATGGTCGGGATTGTTCCTCAGCCAGAGCTCGGCTCTTTCGATTAGCCCAAACAGCGGCTCTGTCTTCTCATCCCTCGGGAGCGTGGTCTTGCAGCGCATGTTCCTGACCCATGTCTGAGCCGTGTTACTGTCAGAATAGACCATCATGTCCATGCCTTTCTTCTTCAGTAGTGCAAGCGCATGGACTATCGCAAGGAACTCACCGATGTTGTTAGTGCCCCATACAGGACCGAAGTGGAAAATCCTCTTGCCTGATGGCAGATGGACTCCTTGGTATTCCATATTGCCCGGGTTGCCCGAGCAACCGGCATCCACACAGATGGCTTGCGATTCGAAGACGTGCCCCATACAGACCAGCCATTACATACGCTCAGGCATTTCGATGCCGAGGAGATACATGCCTTCCAACAGTACTTGGCTCACTGTCTCAGCCAGTGTCAGGCGGAAACGTCGCAGAACCGTGGTCTCAGCGCTGAGGATGCTGTAGTCATGATAGAACTGGTTGAATTCCTTCGTCAGTTCATAGCAGTAGTTGGCGATGAGCGAAGGGTTGTATTCTTTTCCTGCCTGCTTGACCACACCCTGATAGGCACAGAGTTTCTGGATGAGCGAGATTTCCTTCTCATTCAGCTCAGGTTCACCCTCTGTCACATCTTGGCCTAAGTCGGCAGACATACCCTCGGCCTTGCGCATGATCGAGCGGATGCGAGCATAGGTGTATTGTATGAAAGGACCCGTGTTACCATTGAAGTCTATGCTTTCCTCCGGATTGAACGTCATGTTCTTCCTTGCATCCACTTTCAGGATGAAGTACTTCAACGCTCCCAGACCCACTTTCCTTGCGATCTCCCTTGCCTCCTCCTCTTGTATGTCGGCATTCTTGCTGAGCTCACGTGACACGTTATAAGCATTGTCTATCATAGCGCCGACCAAGTCATCGGCATCCACCACAGTTCCCTCACGGCTTTTCATCTTACCGTTAGGCAGTTCCACCATGCCGTAAGAGAAATGCACGAGATCCTTGCCCCATCTGAACCCCAGTCTGTCAAGCAAGATCGAGAGCACCTGGAAATGGTAGTTCTGTTCGTTGCCTACGACATATATCATCTTGTCGATAGGGAAGTCCTTGAACCTGAGGTTCGCCGTACCGATGTCCTGAGTCATATACACAGACGTACCATCGCTTCGCAGGAGCAGCTTCTCGTCCAGTCCGTCCTTCGTGAGGTCAGCCCATACCGAACCATCATCCCTTCTGTAGAACAGGCCATCCTCCAGACCTTTCAGCACAAGGTCTTTGCCGGTGAGGTACGTCTGCGATTCATAGTAGATTTTGTCGAAGGAGACACCGAGTGCCTTGTACGTCTCGTCAAACCCCTCATAGACCCAGTTGTTCATCATTTCCCACAGTCCCCTTATCTCAGGGTCACCTTGCTCCCATCTCACCAGCATTTCATGCGCTTCCCTCATCAACGGAGTATCCTCGCCTTCACCAAGTCCGGCTGCCTGCTCCTTGTTCTTCCTGTCAAACAGCACGTAATAGTCACCTATCAGGTGGTCACCCTTCTTCCCCGACGATTCCGGAGTCTCTCCGTTACCCCACTTCTGCCATGCCAGCATCGACTTGCAGATGTGAATGCCCCTGTCATTGACGATATTCGTCTTGACCACGTCATTGCCGCAGGCTTTCACTATCCTCGACAGGGACTCACCGAGGAGGTTGTTCCTGACGTGACCTAAATGAAGCGGCTTGTTGGTGTTAGGTGACGAGAATTCAATCATCACTAAAGGTTTCTCTTCCGAGGTGGCGGCAGGAGCCATCACGTTACCAAGTGCATTCACCCAGCACCTGTCGGATATGACCAGATTCAGGAAGCCCTTGATGACATTGAAGTCAGTGACTACATCCGGGATGCTCCGTTTAAGATACTCGCCTATAGCCTCTCCCGTCTGCTCGGCGCCGGTTCTCGAAATACGGAGAAACGGGAACGTGACCACGGTCAGATGTCCCTGAAATTCCGCTCTTGTGTTCTGTACCTGCACCTGTCTGGCTTCTACGTCAGCACCATATAATGTCTTTATTGCCGTCTGGACGGCTGAGATAATTATCTTTTCCATATTGTTGAGCTCAGAATAGAAATATCTCACAAAAGTACAATAAATAACTCAATTCACCAAAACTTTCCAGATAATTCACCTCGCCGCATGGCTTTTTCTCCTTCTTTGGGTTTGGAGTTCCAAAAAAACGGTGATTTATTTTGTAGTGACACCAAATTGCACTAAATTTGCAGAAATAATTATGATTATGGACATACAATTAACCTGTCTCCACGAAGAGCACATAGCCCTCGGAGCGAAGATGAGTCCTTTCGCGGGATTCGACATGCCTATCCAGTACAGTGGAATAACTGAGGAGCATCTGGCAGTAAGAGAGAAAGTCGGAATGTTCGACGTCAGTCACATGGGTGAGGTCTTCATCACCGGCCCGGACGCCGAAAAGTACGTCAACCATATATTCACCAACAATGTCATCGGCATGGTGCCGGGCAAGATTCTCTACGGGATGATGTGCTACCCTGACGGTGGTGTGGTTGATGACCTGCTCGTGTATAAATACGCTGATAAGTTCCTGCTGGTCATCAATGCCGCGAACATCGACAAGGACCATCAGTGGATGCTCGACAACAAGGATGGTTTCGATGTCAACATCGACAACCAGTCCGCGTCATGGGGTCAGATAGCCCTTCAGGGACCGCTTGCGGCTGACTTCATCAAGCACATAGGCCTCAGTGACGCTGACCTGCAGTCATCTCTTGACCTTGGCTTCTACGAGTTCTGTGATTTCGGCGACTACATCGTAAGCCGTACCGGCTATACAGGTGAAGACGGTTTCGAGATATACACGACTCCTGAGAAGACCGTGGCACTCTGGAGGTCATTCCTCTCAGCAGGTGTCGCCCCTTGCGGACTTGGCTGCCGCGACACCCTCCGGTTTGAGGCCGGTCTGCCGCTCTATGGTGATGAGCTCTCAGCGGAAATATCCCCGGTGATGGCTGGACTGAGCATGTTCTGCAAGCTCGACAAGGAGGAATTCATCGGCAAGGATGCACTTGCGGTGCAGAAAGCCAATGGTACCGCAAAGAAACTCGTGGGCATTGAGATACATGACCGCGCCATACCGCGCGCAGGATACGCCGTGGAACTTGAGGACGGGACCGAGGTGGGCACCGTCACTACCGGCTATCACAGCATATCACTCGACAAGAGCATTTGCTTCGCACTCGTCAACAGTGAGCATTCCAAACTCGGGACAGCCCTCTCCATCCGCATACGCAAGAAGGTATTCCCAGGCGAAGTGGTGAAAAAGAGGTTCTATCAGACCAATTACAAGAAATAGGCAACACATTAACAAAAACAGGAATTATGTCAAAAGTTATTGAAGGACTCCGTTACAGTGAGTCACATGAATGGGTTAAAGTCGATGGTGAATTCGCGTTCATCGGGGTTTCTGATTTCGCGCAGGCTGAGATGGGCGACATCACTTATGTTGACGTTCCATCCGTCGATGATGAGTTCGCCAAGGGTGAGGAGTTCGGTGCCCTCGAAAGCGTCAAGGCGTCAAGCGACCTCTACATGCCCGTCGGCGGTGTCGTGGTCGAGGTGAACGACGCAGTGGTGGATGCTCCTGAGCTTGTCAATCAGGACGCATACGAGAACTGGCTCATCAAAATCCAGATGAGCGACCCGGCGGAAGCCGAGGGACTCATGGACGCTGCCGCATACAACGAATTCACCGCCAAATAGCCCATGAACGGATTCAGCTATTTTCCACATACCGAGGCTGACATACAGCAGATGCTGGAACGCATAGGAGTGAAGTCGGTAGGCGAACTCTACGACGATGTTCCCGCCGACTATCTCTACAAGAAAGAATACGACCTTCCTGACGCTATGTCAGAGCAGGAAGTGAGGGACTTCTTCTACGGTTTGTCATCCCGGAACTCCAGGCTCACCTGCTTCGTGGGAGCAGGTGCTTATGACCACTACACACCGTCAGTGATACCATATATCACAAGCCGCTCGGAGTTCATCACAGCCTATACACCTTATCAGTGTGAGATATCACAAGGTACCCTTCGCTACATCTTCGAGTACCAGACCATGATATGCGACCTCACAGGTCTCGACGTCAGCAACGCGTCCATGTACGACGGACCGACTGCCGCCGCGGAGGCAATGAGGATGATGGTCGCGAGTGTCAGGAAAAGCACTACCGTACTCGTCTCCTCCACCCTCCTGCCAAACGTCATCGAGGTGATCAGGACCTACGCTAAGTTCTACGGAACCACGATAGAGATGATTGACGAAGCCGACGGTCGCACGTCACTCCAGTCGCTCACCTCCATACTCTCGTCCGTAAAGACCGGCGTCGCCGGTGCCATCATACCGTCCATCAACCGCCACGGCATCATTGAGGACCTCACAGGCTTCGCCGACTCACTGCACGCACAGAAGGCCCTGCTCACTGTCTATTGCGACCCATCCGCCCTTGCCGTGCTCAAGACTCCGGCTGAATGGGGTGCTGACATCGCGGTAGGTGACGCCCAGCCACTCGGCATACCACTCTCTTACGGCGGCGCCTACGTCGGCTTCATGGCTTGCCGGAAGGAACACCTGCGCAAGCTTCCGGGACGTATCGTCGGTCAGACCAAGGACGGTCAGGGGCGTCGCGCCTTCGTACTCACCCTACAGGCGCGCGAACAGCACATCCGACGTGAGAAGGCAACCAGCAACATCTGCTCCAACGAGTCGCTCATGGCACTCTGGGTGACTGTCTATCTGTCACTCATGGGGCCTGAAGGCATGAAGCGGCTCAACCAGCTCTGCTACGAGAATGCCCACTATCTCCACGACGAGCTCATAAAGACTGGCAAGTTCGAAGAGGTGTTCCAGGCACCGTTCCTCAAGGAATTCGTCCTGCGTCCTTTGGTCGATGTCAGGACACTACAGCGGAAACTCAGCGAGAACGGTTTCTTCGCCGCCCTTGAGACATCAGAAGGCTATGTGAGCTTCTGTGCTACTGAGAAACGGACAAAGCAGGAAATCGATTCACTCATCAATATCATAAACAAGGAGGTTGAAGCATGAAATACTACGATAAACTCATATTCGAGCTAAGCAAGCCGGGCCGCACAGGCTACAGTCTTCCTGCCCCTGAGTCATCTTCCGTTTCGTCCATCGACGCTAACCTCCTGCGCGCCTCCGCCCCTCAGCTGCCGGAGGTGAGCGAGATCGATGTGGTACGTCACTACACCAATCTCTCCCAGATGAACTTCGGCGTTGACACAGGCTTCTACCCACTCGGCAGCTGCACGATGAAGTACAATCCTAAAATCAACGAGGAGATTGCCTCACTGCCGTCATTCCTCGGACTTCACCCACTTCAGCCGGACGACACGGTCAGTGGGGCGAAAGCAGTCTATGAAGGACTCGACAGCGCGCTTGCCGCCATCACTGGCATGAGGCATTTCACGTTCCTTCCTTGCGCAGGGGCACACGGCGAGCTCACGGGACTGATGATTATCCGTTCCTACCACATGAGCCGTGGCGACACCAGACGCACTAAGATCATAGTTCCCGACAGCGCTCACGGCACCAACCCGGCTTCCGCGGCAGTGTGCGGACTTGAGATCGTAGAGGTCAAGTCGAATGCCGACGGACTCGTGGATGTCAACGACCTCAAGCCATTGCTCGATGACACCATAGCCGGAATCATGATGACCAACCCTAACACCCTCGGGCTTTTCGAGCGCGACATCAAGGAGATAGCCCGTCTCGTCCATGAGGCAGGCGGCCTTCTCTATTACGACGGAGCCAACATGAATCCTCTCGTGGGAACAGTCCGCCCGGGCGACATGGGCTTCGATGTCATGCATCTCAATCTCCACAAGACCTTCTCCACCCCTCACGGCGGTGGCGGTCCGGGCAGCGGTCCCGTCGGTGTATGCGAGAAACTCGTACCGTTCCTTGGAGTCAGGGTATCTGGGTTCCACGGCAACTTCTCCGTCATCCTCCGCGCATACACATACATCCTCATGCTCGGTCGGCAGAATGTCAAGATGGTAGGTCCGCTCGCTACCCTCAACGCGAACTACATCAAAGAGAGCCTCAAGGACAAATACAAACTCCCGATTCCGTCAGTCTGCAAGCACGAGTTCGTATATGACGGGCTCATCGACGACGGAGCCCGTGAGGGAGTCCCGGGAGCCACCACCCTCGACGTGGCCAAGCGCCTGCTCGATTTCGGTTTCCACGCCCCGACTATCTACTTCCCGCTTCTCTTCCACCAGGCACTCATGATTGAGCCTACCGAGACAGAGTCGAAGGAGACGATAGACGAGTTCATCGAGGTCATGCGCAGGATAGCCGATGAGGCGGCTGAGAATCCTGACATCCTCCATCAGGCGCCCCATAACGCCCCTATCACACGTCCTGACGAGACGACGGCGGCGCGCAATCCGATACTGCGCTATCAGGCATAGCACACACAGCCCGACGGCAAACCTCAAAGAGAACCCCGCAGGCCGGCTCCATCCGGCTTGCGGGGTTTCACGTAAGCGCATCCGCACCGTCAGTCTTTCCTCGGCGACTGGAGCTCCGGGTAGGAGATGCGTGTATGGTAGATGTTCATCAGACGGTTCCTGAACACATCCTTAGAGTCGTGTATGTCGCGGAAGGTAATCGGACATTCACGGAAGAAACCCTCAGCCACAAGTCCGTCAACGATTCTCTCCACTAATGAGCTGATGCAATCCTCAGTATATTCAGGCAGGCTTCGCGACGCAGCCTCTACGGCATCCGACATCATGAGTATCGCTTCCTCCTTGGTTTGCGGGTTAGGCCCCGGGTAGGTGAAGAGGCTCTCGTCAACCGTCTCGTCAGGATGCTCGTTCCTGTAGGTCACGAGGAAGTACTTCGTCTTGCCCAAACCGTGATGAGTGGATATGAAATCCTTGATGGCTTGCGGCAGTCCGTACTTGTCAGCCAGCTCGAGACCCTTGCGCACATGGGCGATGATGACCTCCGCGCTTTTGGTGCTCGACATGTGCTTGTGAGGGCTCGCCCCGTTCTGGTTCTCCGTGAAGAAGACAGGCCGGTCGGTCTTGCCGATGTCATGATAGAGCGCGCCGGTACGCACCAACTGCACCTTGGCGTTGACGCGCTTAGCCACATCGGCGGCGAGATTGGCCACCTGGAGCGAGTGCTGGAACGTGCCCGGAGCCTCCTCCGAAAGCTGGCGGAGCAACGGGTGGTTGATGTTGGAAAGCTCCACAAGCGTCACGTCCGACACGAAACCGAACATCTTCTCGATGAGCCACAGGAGCGGATAGGTGAAGAGAAGCAGCACCCCGTTGATGACGAAGTAGGCAAGGCTACGCGGCTCTATGTCCTTGAGCTCGGTACCGGTGGCGAGCTGATAGGCGCAATAGGACAAGACATAGACGATGATAATCGACACGGCGGCGTGGATGATCTGTGAGCGCTGGGTGAGCTCACGCAGGTCGAGTATGGCGATAAGTCCCGCTATCATCTGGAGGATGATGAAATCATAAGGGTTGGAGAGCAACAGCGATATGAGAATCACGGTGGCGCAGTGGAACGTGAACGCTGTGCGTGAGTCGAGGAATATGCGGATGATGATGGGCAGCATACAGCATGGCATGATGAAGATGTGGAAGAACCGGTGCTGCACCATCAGCGCGGCAGCTACGAAGAAGATGACCACGAGCGAGAAGAGCAGCACGGAACATCGTCTCTTCTCAAGATACTCGGTCCTGTAGATTGACAGATACGCCACGAGCAAGGACAAGATGATGAGCACCAGCAGCGACTGACCGAGCAGCAGGAACATCTCGCCGGAGTGGCTGTCCTGCTCATTGCCGCTCTCCAACGCCCTCTGGTACGAGCGCAGCTTCTGGAAGACCTCCCCGGTGACGATGTCGCCCCGGTCAACTATCTTCTCGTTGGCGCTCACGAAGCCCATGACCGACGAGGCGGAACTGAGCTCATCCTCAAGCTCCGACCGGTTCTTAGCCGCGTCGTAAGTGAGGTCGATGGCTATGATGGCGTCGAGGTTGAGGGCGGACAGCCCGGAGACGGCATCATCACCCAGTCTCTCCGACAGATACGCCCGGACGAACTGATAGGCGGTCTTGGGAGTGAACGTCGCGCTGGTCTCACACAGAGAGGCGATGTTGTTCGTCACCACGCGGATCCTTTCGGTCTCGGAGTGCAGAAGGCTGTCACGCGAGCCGGACGACATTATTCCGTGACCGTAGATAGAGTCGAGCGACGAAATCAGCACCGACACCGTCCTGGAGTCGAGGTCCGACTTCCTCGCAATCGACTTGACAGCCTGGACCACGTAGGCCTTCGCATTAGTGTCTCTAAGGAAATAGGGGCTGAAGTGCCTGACTATGCTGTCACGCTGATGAGTGATGGCTGAGTCGCTCATGAGGATGTTGAACTTCTGCGACGACAGCAGAGCCCCGTATCTCCAGGGCTGGTTCAACTCGTAGTTGTAGCTGAACTCGTTGTGACGTGGGATGAGATACACTATCAATATCGCCGACACTACGACAAGCAAGGACTTGAAGAGAAACAGCCGCTGCCTCCTTCTTTGCTCCTGTAGTTTCTTCGTTCTGATTTTCTTAGGTTTCATGTGGCAAAGGTACTAAAAAATAGCGAAAAGCTGATGACGAAAGGCGAAAAATGAATCTTTTAACCTTTTTTATTTTGCCATCACACGGATTTGAGTTAACTTTGCGACGCATGACCCCGTCCGTCGCGAGGAGTCATCCGCCAGGACGACGGCTCAGTCGCGGAGGCCAGGACAGGGTCGCGTCTCGCAATTCGATGTATATGAGAAGAGTCTATCTGTTTTTGTTCATCTCGCTGCTGAGCGCTGAGTCCGCCCTCTCTCAGGTAAGGCTCGGTGTCACAGGCGGCTGGGACCTGATCGACGCATCGCTCGACGGCGATGTCAGAGACAAGTTGTCAGCCTCCAACACCAACGGCTTCTCCGTCGGTCCCATGCTCGAGGTGAAGGGCTTCGTGCTGCCGGTAGGGCTCGATGTCTCTGTGCTGTATAGCAAGAAAGACATAACGCTCAACGAGCAGACAGAGAAAGCCCGCTTCATCGTCGTCCCCCTGAATGCCAAGTTCATAATCGGCGCCCTGGGCGTATTCGGAGTCTATTTCGCCACCGGGCCTCAGTGGAGTTTCGAACTGGGCAACGACGACCTGTTCAGCCAGTTAGAGGACTGGGAGCACTCGCACGCCCTGTTCAAGCTCACCGAGTCGCAGTTCAGCTGGAACTTCGGAGCCGGATTCAGGCTTCTGAGGCATTTCCAGGTGGGATACACATACAATATCGGCCTTGGCCGCATAGGCGAGTTCAATTATTTCGACGCCTGGCATAAAGTCATCACAGGCGAACTCAATAGCAAATACCACCAAATCTCCGTAGCCTATCTATTCTGACGTAGTACTGCCGCTGCCGCTGCCAGGCAGCTACACATATCTCATCCCCGCCTCCATCACCGGCAAGGTCCGGGTGGGCTGCAGGGTCACCGTGCCTTTCGGAGCAAGCAAGACATACACGGCCCTCGTGGTCGATGTACACGACCGGAAGCCCGACGGAGGATATGTAGTCAAGGAACTCATCTCCCTCATGGACGAGCGGCCCGTGGTCACGTCGGCACAACTCACACTGTGGAACTGGCTCTCGCAGTACTATATGTGCTCCTTGGGCGAAGTGTTCAAGGCAGCCATACCGACGAACCTCAGGCTACGCGAACAGCCATCCGCCCAGTCAGGACATGGCACAGCATGCCCCGACGCCTTTGCCGCCGACATGCCCGCGCCGGCAAAGCAACTCAACGAATACCAGCAGAAAGCCTATGAGGAAATCACGCACTCGTTCCTCGGCAACGACATAACGCTCCTGCACGGAGTCACCTCTTCCGGCAAGACGGAAATCTACATACACCTTATAAATACATACGTGCGCGCAGGGAAGCAGGTGCTGTACCTCCTCCCCGAGATTGCCCTGACAACACAGATCACAGAACGCCTCCGCCGCGTCTTCGGCGACAGGTTAGGTGTGTATCATTCCAAATTCACCGACAAGGAACGCCGGTCAGTCTATGAGCGGCAACTGTCCGGCTCACCATACCAAATCATCCTCGGAGTCAGGTCCTCCGTACTCCTGCCTTTCCGCGACCTCGGCCTGGTCATCGTTGACGAGGAACACGAGACCTCATACAAGCAGCAGGAACCGGCTCCACGCTACCATGCCCGGAACTGCTCCATCATCCTCGCCCGACAGCAGAACGCCAAAGTGCTGCTCGGCACAGCCACACCATGCCTCGAGAGTTACCACATGGCACAGACAGGCAGATACGGCTACGTACAACTCACTCACCGATACCATGACATGCGACTACCCGAAGTCGAGGTCGTTGACATCGCCCGTCTGCACAAACAGAAACGAATGAGAGGCGCGTTCTCGCCCGCACTGACCGAGGCAATCAGCCAGGCACTGGAGCAGGGCGAGCAAGTCATACTGTTCCAGAACCGCAGGGGGTTCTCCAGTTACGTACAGTGCCGTAACTGCGGCTGGGTGCCGCGGTGCGAGCGGTGCGACGTGAGCCTCACCTACCACAAGCGCCAAGGTGTGCTGACCTGTCATTACTGCGGAAAGCAATACACCCTGCCACAGCAGTGTCCACAGTGCGAGGAACACCAACTGACATACATCGGCTTAGGCACCGAACGGATTGAGGACCAGATTCACACACTCTTCCCCGAAGCCAAGGTGTCGCGCATGGACCTTGACACCGCCAAGACACGCAAAGAGTACGAGGAGATCATCAACGACTTCTCCAGCCACAAGTGCGACATACTTATCGGCACACAGATGGTGAGCAAGGGCCTCGACTTCGACAACGTGAGCGTCGTGGGCATTCTCGACGCCGACTCCATGCTCAACCTCCCCGATTTCAGAAGCTACGAACGGACCTATCATGTACTGGCCCAGGTGGCGGGACGAGCCGGACGACAGCACCACACAGGCAAGGTGATACTCCAGACGCGCAACGCCGAACTCCCCATCATCTCCTGCATCGTGAATAACGACTACACCTCCATGCACACCATGCAAATGGCCGAACGACGGCTCTTCGGCTATCCCCCGCTCTGCCGGCTCATCTACATCTACCTGAAGCACCGCGACGCCGCGCGCGCCGAGCAATGCGCACAGCACCTCGCCACACGGCTGAGAGCCAGCTTCGGCGACAACATCCTCGGACCCGACCGCCCTCCCGTGTCAAGGATACACTCCATGTCACTGCGCAAGATAATAGTGAAACACCCCACCAACTACTCCCCGGCCAAGGTAAGGGAAGCACTCCTCCAGGCCAGACAAGACCTCACGGAACAACCCTTCGCCAACGGCGTCAACGTCTATTTCGACGTCGATCCCGTGTGAACGCCCGACACCCATCCCCACTCACCCGCAAACCCCACACCCGGCTGAGTCCACCCAACAACCCGACAACCACAAACCCACAACCCGACAACCACCAACACCCAACCCGACAACCACCAACACCCAGCCCGACAACCACAAACCCACAACCAGACAACCATATGACACAGCCGGCATCATCGCCGGCTTTTTCCGTCCATACCGCCTGACACGTCCGCAAGCAAGTGTCAGCCACACTGCCGCACCAACTCTCCATCGTCTCCGACAGCGCACAGCGACTATGCCGACCACAATGGACTGATACGAGAGGTTAGTAATGTTGACATGGAAAGGTTACTAATGTTCACAGCGAAAGATTAGTAATGTTCATGGCGAAAGATTAGTAATGTTACCAAGTAAAGATTAGTAATGTTTCATGGTTAAGGTTAGTAGTCATACATATCATGCTTGTGCTATCCGGCGGGTCGGCGAGTGCTTGCGCATGGACTGCCGTACGTCCGCATACGGCAGTCCGACCGCCCGTGTCCGCCGACAGTGCCGCCCGCCCGGGGATGGTGGCAAGTAGCCGTGCGGACGGTTTTCCGCAGCCTCGAATGCCGTTTACAAATGGAAAAGAAACGCTTGTCCGCATGTTATATTTTTTTAACATTTGAAAAATGTAAAAACACACCTCCTTTTGTTGGCTGTTATCCTTTTTTTTACTAAATTTGCAAAAGAATCAGGCGGCTTGTTATTTAAAGTCACGAGATTGGTTTTCAGACAATTACCACAAACGGGAGAGATTGATGAACAATGTATCGTATCACATACCGGTTCTGTTGAGAGAGAGCGTTGATGGACTGAACATCAATGCCGGCGGGGTGTATGTTGACGCGACATACGGAGGCGGTGGTCACAGCCGCGAGATACTTTTCCGTCTCAGAAGTATTTCTGAGGGTGATTCCGCTGAAGTGCCGGCAGGGCATCTGTACGGTTTCGACCAGGACGCCGACGCCGAGAAGAACGCACTCGCCGATGACTATTTTACATTTGTCAGAGGCAATTTCCGTCACATGAGGAATTTCATGCGGTACTACGGCGTTGAGCATGTTGACGGCATCCTCGCCGACCTCGGTGTCAGTTCGCACCACTTCGACGACGAAAGCCGCGGTTTCTCGTTCCGGTTCGACGGCAGGCTCGACATGCGCATGAACCAGCGCTCCGGTGTCTCGGCCACCGACGTGGTCAACGACTACGACGAGACGAGGCTGGCCGACGTGCTCTACATGTACGGGGAGCTGAAGAACAGCCGCCAGTTGGCGTCGAGAATCGTCGCCGCGCGGCGCGACCACAGGATAGAGCGTACCGACGACTTCGTCGGCATCCTCAGGACCGATGACAAGCAGACGCTGGCCAGGATATTCCAAGCCCTACGGATAGAGGTGAACCACGAGATGGACGCACTCAGCGAGATGCTCCGCGCGTCGGTGAGGCTCCTCAGACCGGGAGGAAGGCTCTCGGTGATAACCTACCACTCACTCGAGGACAGGATGGTGAAGAACATGATGAAGACGGGCAACGTGGAGGGCAGAGCCGAGAAGGACTTCTACGGCAGGGTGTCGTCGCCGTTCGAGCCCGTCAACAAGAAGGTCATCGTCCCTGACGACGAGGAGACCGCCCGCAACCCGCGTTCGAGGAGCGCTAAACTGAGGATAGCGGAAAGAGTGTAAGACAAGAGAAAAGACAATACCCGACATGGATGAAGAGAAAAGAGACATTGACACGCCGTCCGACGTCGTGAACACCAAGTCCGACACCATCAAGGCCATAAGGAAGTTCGCCGACGAGGACGAGGCTGACAAGTCGAGCGACCTGACGCTGCGCTCGGTTCTCGGCGGCGACATACTGCAGAGCCGATTCATGATGCGGCAGATCATCTTCGTGATGTTCCTCGCGGTGCTCATAATCGTATATACCGGCAACAGGTACTCGAGCCAGCAGGACGCTATCCTGATTGACGAGATGCAACTCGAACTGCAGACGGCGAGATACAACGTGCTCACCATATCCAGTGAGCTGACGAACCTGAAACGGCAGTCGCTCATAGAGAAGCGCATGAAGGACTGCGGCGACTCGACCCTGCTGAAATCGACCACACAGCCATTCGAGATTGTCAACTGATTAACACGCATGAGATGAGATTCGACAAGAAATACATAACGGGGCTGTACCCGTACATCGTGGTCTTCGCTTTCATATTCGGGGCGTTAATCATGTTCTTCATGTTGAAGACCATGACCGTTGACCACGAGGAGCTGGAGAAGATGCGTAAGTCGCGCGAGAAGACCGACGTGGACGTGGAGCCGATACGCGGCAACATACTGGCAGCCGACGGGCAGCTGATGGCGAGCAGCCTGCCCAACTACACCGTGTACATCGACTTCCTCTCGGGTCTGTCCGATAAAGGCGCGGCGGCGAGGAAACCTGTCACCAAGGCCGACAGCACCATGTGGGCGAAGAAGGACAGCCTTTTCCACGCCGGGCTCGACTCCATCTGCATGGGGCTGCACGACATCTGTCCCATGATGACGGCGGGGGAATACAGGAAATACCTGCTGGATGGCTGGGACTCGAAGAGCCGCTACTACGAGATATGCCCTAACCAGGTGCTGAACTACATACAGTTCAACAAACTCATGTCGCTTCCTTTCTTCCGCCTGATGACCATCAACAACTCCTACAGGTACATGGTGGGTCTTGCCATCTACCCCCGCAACAACAGGATGCACCCGTTCGGCACACTGGCGAAGCGCACCCTCGGCAGCCTCTACGGCGCTAAGGACTCAGCGCGGTCAGGACTGGAGCTGGCGTTCGACTCCGTGCTCAGGGGCAAGGGCGGCAAGGGCCACAGGAAGAAGGTGCGCTCGGTCTATCTCGACATCATAGACGAGGCGGCCAAGGACGGCAGCGACATCGTGAGCACCATCGACGTTGACATGCAGGACATATGCGAGACCGCCCTGAAGTCGAAGCTCGAGGAGGTCGAGGCGGAGTGGGGCGTGGTGGTGCTGCTGGAGGCCGCCACGGGTGACGTGAAGTCCATCGCCAACCTCGACCGCGTGGGTGGCCAGTACGTGGAGACACAGAACCGCGCCCTCTCCACGCTCATGGAGCCCGGCTCCACGTTCAAGACAGCGTCGATCATGGTGGCGCTGGACGATGGCATGATAAAATACACCGACAGGGTCCAGACCTACGCGGGCGTCTATTCCATGTACGGACGGCTCATGAAGGACCACAACTGGCACAGGGGCGGCTACGGTGAGATTGACGTACCCCATACGCTCATGTACTCCTCGAACGTCGGCGTGAGCCGTCTCATCGACGAGCACTACCACAACCAGCCTGAGAAGTTCATAGAAGGCCTGCACCGCGTGGGCATCGCGGACTCCCTGGGAATACCGTTCCAGGGCACCGCCACGCCGAGGCTCATCAGGCCGGGAAGCCGGCTATGGTCGAAAGTGGCACTTCCCTGGATGTCAATCGGCTACTCTACCCAGATTCCTCCTATATCGACGGTCACGTTCTACAATGCCATAGCCAACGGCGGCAAGATGATGCGGCCGCGCTTCGTCAAGGCAATCCAGAAGGACGGCGAGGTCGTGGAGGAACTCCCACCCGTGGTGCTCAGGGAGCACATCTGCAAGGACGTGACCCTGCGGCAGATACAGACGGCGCTCTACCGTGTGGTCAACGACGAGCAAGGCGTGGGGAAGAGGGCCGGCAGCAAGAAGGTGAGCATCTCCGGCAAGACAGGCACGGCGCAGGTGTCACACGGAAAGAGCGGATACTCAGGGCGTGAGTACCTGGTCAGTTTCTGTGGCTACTTCCCTTCCGAGAACCCGAAGTACACATGCATAGTCGCCATAGACAAGAAAGGCACCGCATCCGGTGGAGGCACCGCCGGGCCGGTGTTCGCATCGATAGCCGAGCAAATCACGTTCAAGACCACCGTGACGGACCTGTCAGTGGCTCAGGACTCGTCATCGGTATTCGTTCCCGACGTGAAGAACGGCAACATGTCCGCTGCCGGCAAGGTGCTGAGCGCGCTGGGCATCGGTTTCACGGGCGGCGAAGTCCCGGCGGGCACGTGGGGCGAGGCGTTTGTAGCAGACGGCGCCCTCGGTTACCACGCCAGCCATTACCACCCGGACTCGTTCCCCGACCTGACCGGCATGGGCGCGAGGGACGCGATATTCGCCATAGAGAGCCGCGGCATGAAGGCGCGGATATCGGGCGTCGGCACGGTGGTGTCGCAGAGCGTGAGACCCGGCGAGAAAATCGTGAAGGGCAAGACGGTGAGACTGGAACTGGGCCAATGAGTGACAAGAGACAACAGACATACAGCAAATGAGACTGACAAGACTGACAGAGAAGATAAAGGTGCTGGGCATCACAGGATGTCCTGACCGGGAAGTGACAGGTGTGAACATCGACTCACGCCTCATCGAGCGAGGACATTTGTTCTTCGCCGTCAGAGGTGCGCAGACCGATGGCCACAACTACATAACCAAGGCCATAGAGAACGGAGCCGAGACAGTGATACTCGAGGAGATGCCGAAGGAGGTGGCTCCCGGCGTGACCTACATACGCGTGGAGGACACCGGCCAGGTGGTGGGGCAAGTGGCAACCACGTTCTATGACGACCCGAGCTCAAAAGTCAGGCTGGTGGGCGTGACAGGCACCAACGGCAAGACGACCACGGCGACGGTGCTGTACGATATGTTCCGCTTCATGGGGCATAAGGCCGGTTTGCTGTCAACGGTGACCAACTACATCGACGGCAAGGCCTACCCCACCTCACACACCACCCCGGACCCTATCACGCTGAACCGCTTGCTGGCCCGTATGGCCGACGCGGGATGCGAGTATGTGTTCATGGAGGTCAGCTCGCACTCCGTGGTGCAGAACAGGATCGGCGGACTGAGGTTCGCGGGCGGTATCTTCACGAATATCACCCGGGACCACCTGGACTACCATAAGACCTTCGACAACTACCTGAGGGCGAAGAAGCGTTTTTTCGACAGTCTCCCGGCAGGCTCGTTCGCAGTCACCAACCTCGATGACAAGAACGGCCTGGTGATGACGCAGAACACGAGAGCCATGGTCCGCACCTACTCCGTTCAGCAGATGGCTGACTTCAAGGCAAGAATCATCGAAAGCCACTTCGAGGGAATGTACCTCGACATCAACGGTGTGGAAGTAGGCGTGAACTTCATCGGCAGGTTCAACGTGTCGAACCTGCTTGCCGTTTTCGGCGCGGCCTCCATGCTCGGCAAGCGCAAGGAGGATGTGCTCGTGGCTCTGAGCGCCATGCATCCGGTGAGCGGACGTTTCGAGGCGATCACATCACCCGACGGAGTCACTGCCATAGTCGATTACGCCCATACCCCCGACGCCCTCGACAATGTGCTCAGGACCATCCACGGCATACTCGGCGGCAAGGGACATGTCATCACCGTATGCGGAGCCGGCGGCAACCGTGACCGTGGCAAGCGGCCACTCATGGCGCAAGAGGCTGCCAGACAGAGCGACAAGGTGATTCTCACCAGTGACAACCCGCGGTTCGAGAATCCGAACGCCATCATCGCCGAGATGCTCGACGGGCTGGATGAGGACCAGAGGCGGAACGTGCTGACGATAACGGACCGGAGGGAGGCCATCAGAACCGCCTGCATGATGGCGGCGAAGGGCGACGTGGTGCTCGTGGCAGGGAAAGGGCATGAGGACTATCAGGAAATCGAAGGTGTCAAGTATCATTTCGATGACAAGGAGGAGGTCAACAAGGTCTTCGGCATTTAAACGGTAACATAGAAAAAGCAAAATACCATGCTGTATCATCTCTCGCAGTTTCTCGAGGAACTGAACATACCAGGCGCCGGGATGTGGACGTACGTGTCTTTCCGCTCGCTTCTCGCCCTGATGGTGTCGTTGGTCATCTCCATGTGGTTCGGGAAGAGGTTCATCACCTTCATGAAGCGCAACCGCCATCTGGAAGCAGCCCGTGACGAACAGACCGACCCGTACGGCATCTACAAGACCGACACTCCGTCGATGGGCGGAGTCATCATCATCATAGCCATAATCATCCCGGTCATCCTTCTCGGAAGGCTGGACAACGTCTATATCGTGCTCCTCCTGTCAACCACCTTGTTCTTCGGGCTTCTGGGGTTCCTCGATGACCTCATCAAGCTCAAGGGCAACAAGGACGGACTGAGACCACGGCACAAACTGATAGGTCAGTTGTTCTTCGGATGCATCGTCGGCGTCACCCTCTGGCTCAGTCCGCAGGCGGTGGTGCGTGAGAACGTGGAGATGGTGCGTGACAGTGCCACCACCGAGGTGTATCATAAGAGCGAGGCGAGGAAGTCCACTGTGACAACGGTGCCTTTCTTCAAGAACAACAACCTGGACTACTACGAGGCCTTCGGCTGGATGGGCAACGGCACTGCGAAGCGTGCCTGTGGCTGGTTCTTGTTCATCATCGTCACCACGTTCGTCATCACCGCGGTGTCGAACGGCGCTAACCTCAATGACGGCATGGACGGTATGTGTGCCGGGAACTCGGCAATCATCGGTGTCGCGTTAGGCATACTGGCCTATGTGTCGGGACACATACATTACGCCAGCTATCTGAACGTGATGTATATCCCGGGGTCTGAGGAGATCGTGGTGTTCATCTGCGCTTTCGTAGGTGCCCTGATAGGCTTCCTCTGGTATAACATCTATCCGGCCAAGGTGTTCATGGGCGACACCGGCAGCCTGACCATCGGAGGTGTCATAGCGGTCACGGCGATCATCATCCACAAGGAACTGCTCATCCCCATCCTCTGTGGGATATTCCTCTTGGAAAGCCTCTCCGTCATCCTTCAGGTCCGTACCGCGAAATACGGGACGAGGCATGGCAGGAAACTGCGTTTCTTCAAGCGCGCACCCGTCCACGACCATTTCCGGGTGCTCAAGAGCCAGTTGCAGACTGACACCAAGTACCTCATCGCGAAACCGACCACGGTGCTCCACGAGAACACCATCACGATCAGGTTCTGGATTGTCTCGATACTGTTGGCCGCACTCACGATAATCACACTGAAAGTAAGGTAGCATCCCTAAAGACGTAACGATGAAAAAGATAGTTGTACTCGGAGCAGGAGAGAGTGGCGCCGGAGCCGCTGTGCTCGCCAAGACCAGAGGATTCGACGTGTTCGTGTCGGACATGTCGGCGGTCAAGGACCGTTATAAGGAACTGTTGGACAAGCATGGAATCCGTTGGGAAGAGAAGCGGCACACGGAGGAGCTGATACTCTCCGCCGATGAGATCATAAAGAGTCCCGGCATTCCCGACAAAGCCCCGATAGTGAGGAAGGCGGTGGAGAAGGGCATACACATAATCAGCGAGATAGAGTTCGCCGGACGTTATACGGACGCCAAGATGATTTGCATCACTGGCTCGAACGGCAAGACCACTACCACCTCGCTCATATATCACATCCTGTGCAAGGCCGGCATGAATGTCGGACTCGCCGGGAACATAGGCAGGAGTCTTGCCCTGCAGGTGGCGACAGAACATCACGATGTGTACGTCATCGAACTGAGCAGTTTCCAACTGGACAACATGTACGAGTTCAAGGCAGACATAGCGGTGCTCATGAACATCACGCCCGACCATCTTGACCGCTATGACTTCCGCATGCAGAACTACGTTGACTCCAAGATGCGCATAACCCGCAACCAGACCCCTGCCGACACCTTCATCTACTGGGCAGGCGACCCTATAGTGAGCAGGGAGGTGACAGCCCACGACTCGGAGCTGCTCGCGGTCCGTCATGGTTTCACGGCAGACACACCGTTGCCAGGCGGTATGGCCAAGGAGTCCCTCTCGCTGAAAGGCCGGCACAACCTCTACAACTCCCTCGCTGCCGGCTATGCCGCCGAGGCGGCAGGTGTGCCGATGGAGGTCATCCATGAAGGTCTTTCCGACTTCCCCGGAGTGGAGCACCGACTGGAGAAAGCCGGTTTCGTAGGTGATGTGGAGTTCGTGAACGACTCCAAGGCCACAAACGTGGATGCGTGCTGGTACGCACTGGAGAGCATGACCAAGCCGACAGTCCTCATTCTCGGAGGACTTGACAAGGGGAATGACTACAGCCAGATCTACGAACTGGTGCGGCAGAAATGCATAGGACTTGTGCTGATGGGCGTTGACAACAGCAAACTCCATGAGAATTTCGACTCCTTCGGCATTCCTATGGCAGACGTCAGGAGCATGCCTGACTGCCTGACGGAGTGTATGAGGATGTCGCGTCCGGGGTGCTGCGTGCTGCTGAGTCCTTGCTGCGCAAGTTTCGACTTGTTCAGGAACATGGAGGACCGCGGTGAGCAGTTCAAGGAGGGTGTGAGGAAACTGAGGATTCAACTTGATAACTGACAATAGGATGGGCAATAAGATTTCGAGTTTCCTGTCAAACAACTTTTTCAAGGGTGACAAGTGTGTGTGGATGATTTATTTCTTCCTGTGCATGATTTCCCTTGTGGAGATATACAGCGCTTCGAGCAACCTCACATTCAAGAGCGGCAACCATTGGAGTCCGATGATCAGCCAGGCGGGATTCCTGGTGACCGGATTCATCATCATCCTCGTAGTCCACAGGATTCCGTGCAAGTATTTCAAGCTCTTGCCGTTGGTCATGTTGCCCCTTTCGTTGGTCTTGCTTGTGTGCACACGCGTCGTGGGTGGTGACATCAACAACTCACAGCGTTGGCTTTCCTTCGGATTCATTTCCTTCCAGCCATCGGAGATAGCGAAGACCGCCTTGATTCTCTCAATCGCGATGATTCTCTCGAAAACCCAGTGTGAGGTCAAGCTGAACACGAAAAAGGGGTCGCGCATCGTGCCGAGGGCTGTCAAAGGAGGCCGGACACGTCCTTTCTGGTGGTGCGTCATGATGATAGTGCCTATCTGCGGACTTATCTGCACTGAGAACTTCTCTACCGCCTGCCTGCTTTTCGTCGTCGTCGTGGTGCTGATGTTCATCGGACACATTCCTTACGACTTGATGTTCAAAGGGCTTGGAGTGGTCTTCGCTATCGCTGCAATCGGCGTGACGACGTTGCTGTCATTGTCGGACAGCCAGCTGCAGTCCGTCACATTCCTGAAGCGCGCGACGACATGGAAGTCGAGAATCGAGGACAAGTTCGGCATAAACCAGGAAGCCAAAGGCGATACGCCGACACTGGCTGACATACAGAGACAGGAGACGAACGCCAGAATATCCATATCCAACTCTGACATCATAGGGCGCGGCGCTGGCAATTCCGAAGGCCGGGACTTCTTGTATCGTGCGGAATCCGACTTCATCTACGCCATCATCGTGGAAGAGCTGGGAGTGCTCGGAGGGGGGTTCTTGCTGGGTTTGTACCTGACCTTGCTGATACGCACCGGGCGAATAGCCCAGAGATGCGACAAGTTCTTCCCGTCTTTCGTCGTCATGGGACTTGGGATGATGATCACCCTTCAGGCACTGGTCAACATGGGTGTCGCCGTGGGAATGCTTCCTGTCACCGGACAGACATTGCCTCTGATAAGCAAGGGCGGCAGTTCGATACTGATGGTCAGCTTCAACATCGGCATGATACTGAGCATAAGCAGATATGCTGACAAGGTGCAGGAGACCAGGAACAAACCGGCGGAGACAGTCAGCTCAAATGAGACTGAGGAGTACTTCAGCAGTGTGGGAATGGAATAACAGAAGGAAAAGAGGTATGAATCCAATAAGAGTAATCATAAGTGGCGGCGGGACCGGAGGGCATATATTCCCCGCTGTGTCGATAGCGAATGCCATCAGGAGCAAGGAACCTGCGGCGGAAATCCTGTTCGTGGGTGCTGAGGGGCGCATGGAAATGCAACGGGTGCCGGACGCCGGATATAGAATCATCGGTCTTCCAGTCAGGGGACTCGTCAGGCCGTTGTGGAGTCTGAGGAACATCTCTGTCCTGATGGACTTCTTCCGTAGCCGGAGAATGGTCAAGAAGGTGATAACCGACTTCGCACCTGACGTTGCGGTTGGTGTGGGCGGTTATGCATCAGCACCAACTCTCAATGCCGCTTGCTCGCTCGGAGTGCCTTGTCTCATACAAGAACAGAACTCATACGCCGGAGTCACGAATAAGAGCCTCGCGAAGAAAGCAGAGAGAATCTGCGTGGCATACGAAGGCATGGAGCGGTTCTTCCCGAAGGACAAGATACTCCTCACGGGAAACCCCGTGCGTCAGTCATTGTCCGTATGTCCATTGACCAGAGACGAGGCTGCGGCGGCACTCGGACTCGATTCAGGGAAGCCTGTCATCCTCATCGTCGGTGGCAGTCTTGGCGCGCGTACCATCAACGAAAGCGTGCTCGGCAGTCTTGACATGATAAGGCAGTCAGGCATCCAGATACTCTGGCAGACAGGAAAACATTATTTTGAGACCATAGACGGCAAGCTGAAGTCAAGACCGCAGGTACCTTCTCTCCGCGCCACCAGCTTCATAGCCGACATGGACAAGGCATACGCAGCGGCTGACCTGGTAATCTCGCGTGCCGGCGCCAGTTCCATCTCTGAATTGTGCCAGTTAGGCAAACCCTGCATTCTGGTTCCGTCGCCCAATGTCGCAGAGGACCACCAGACGAAGAACGCTCTGGCACTTACATCACGCAATGCCGCATTGATGGTGAAGGATGCTGAGGCAAGGGATAGGCTGATGCCACTCGCTCTCGAACTGGTCAGGGACAGGGCTCAGTTGGCAGCACTGTCGGAGAACGTCAGGAAACTGGCTCTCTTCAACTCAGCGGAAATCATAGCAGAAGAAGTCTTCAGACTCGCAAAGTCAAAAAAACAGTCAATATGAATCTTGAAGTAAAGAACGTATATTTCGTGGGAGCCGGGGGCATCGGCATGAGTGCCTTGATACGTTACTACCTTAACAAAGGTTGCAATGTCGGTGGGTACGACAAGACCCCATCACCACTTACGAGCAGACTCATCGAAGAGGGCGCACGGATACACTACGAGGATGACGTCAGCCTGGTCCCTGAATGTTTCAAGGACAAGGCATCCACTCTGGTGGTGTTCACGCCTGCCATACCAGAGAACCACAGCGAGCTGGTGTATTTCCGTAGCAACGGATTCGAAATACAGAAACGCGCGCAGGTCCTCGGTACGTTGACACGCGAGCATCTTGGGCTTTGCGTGGCGGGAACCCACGGCAAGACCACTACCTCGTCAATGGCTGCCCATCTGCTTCATCAATCGCACGTAGGATGCAATGCCTTTCTCGGTGGCATAACGAAGAACTACGGCACTAACTACATACTGTCAGATCACAGCGACTATGTGGTCATCGAGGCAGATGAATTCGACCGTTCCTTCCATTGGCTGAGCCCTTACATGACGGTCATCACGGCAACAGACCCCGATCACCTCGACATCTACGGAACAAAAGAAGCGTACCTCGAGAGTTTCAGGAAATACTCGTCACTGATAAAACCAGGAGGTGCTCTCATCATCCATACCGGTCTTGAGATGAAGGCAGACGTTCAGGACGGTGTGACCGTGTACGAGTATTCACGCGACCGAGGTGATTTCCATGCCGGGAACATCCGCATCGGTAACGGAGATATCGTCTTCGATTTCGTATCACCCAAAGGAGTCATCCATGATGTCCGGTTGGGTGTGCCCGTCAGCATCAATATCGACAATGGAATTGCCGCAATGGCATTGGCTCAGCTCAACGGTGTGACGGACGACGAGATTCGCGAAGGCATGAAGACATTCTCCGGAGTTGACCGGAGGTTCGACTTCAGAATCAAGACCGACCGAATGGTTCTCCTGAGTGACTACGCACACCATCCGAACGAGATAGCACAGAGTGTGCGTTCCATCAGAGAACTCTATTCCGGCAGGAAAATCGCAGCAGTCTTCCAGCCGCACCTCTACACACGGACTCGCGACTTCCACAAGGAATTCGCCGATAGCCTCTCACTGCTCGACAAGGTCTATCTATGCGACATCTATCCAGCACGCGAGCTTCCTATTCCTGGAGTCACCAGCAAGTTAATCTACGACAACCTGAGAGAAGGGGTCGAGAAAGAACTCATCCATAAAGAAGACGTGCTTTCAGTAGCCGAGGCCCATGACTTCGACGTGCTTCTCATACTTGGTGCCGGAGACATAGATAACTACGTACCACAAATAACCGATATCCTCAGTCAGTACAAATGATAAAGAAGGTAACACGCATCGTAGTAATCCTGCTACTTATCGGAGCAGTCTCGGCATACATGGTCTATGCCATCACCGTACGTCAGGAATCCAGCAAGGAGGCAGTCTGCGGCGGTCTGGTGTTCGACATAAAAGACGACCTGAATGCCCGTTTCCTCGATGAGTCCGGACTGAGGGACATGATAGCCGAGGCGAAGATCGACCCTTCGGGGAAAAGGATGAATGATGTCAACCTCGCCAAGATTGAGGACGCTATCAGCAGGAGCCAGTACGTAGATAGCGTCGAGTGCTTCAAGACATCCACCAACAAGGTGTGTGTCTCGGTCATCATGCGCACACCTGTAGTGTATGTGTTGCCCGACTCCACTGAAAACGGCTATTTCGTTGACTCTCACGGCAACATAATCCACGACATGCGCTACACTACCGACATCGTGGTGGCTACGGGCTGCATTTCCAAGGAGTACGCAGCGACGACACTCATGGAGTTTGGCAATTTCCTTCGCCACGATGACTTCTGGAATAACCAGATTGAGCAACTCCATGTCATGAAAGATGATGAAGGACAGTACGTGGTCGAATGCGTCCCGCGCGTGGGAGACCAGATTATCTATATTGGCAGGATGACGGATGTGGAGCGAAAGCTCAGCCGTCTGAAGCAGTTCTATCAGAAGGCAATGCCCGAGGTAGGATGGAACATCTACTCTCGTCTCAATCTCGAATACGCCAATCAGGTGATAGGGACGAAGAGGAAGCATCTTAAGCACCAGACAGTGGAAAAGACTGAGGACATTCGGAATGAGAATGAAACAAATAACCAGTAAATAATAAGTCTATGGGAGAGTTTGAACCTATTATCGTCACCATTGAGATCGGTTCATCTAAGATTGCAGGCGTTGCAGGAAAGATGAAAGACGGCACAATGCAGATTATTGCGTATGCCGAAGACCAGACACATGATTGCGTGAAACGCGGTGTGGTCTATAACATCGAGAAAACCACCTTGTGCATCAAGAACGTGGTCAGTAGGCTCGAGACAACGATGAAGCATAAAGTGTCACGTATCTACGTAGGATTGGGAGGACAGTCTTTGCATTCCGAGTTCAGGCTCGTCCAGAGCAACCTCCAGACTCCGACCTGTATCAATCAGGCACATATCGACGCCGTCACCGCTGAGAGTCGTGAAGTACTTCGTGACGACTATCAACTCGTTGAGTCCTTCCCGCAGGATTTCATTGTTGATTCCAACGTGACTTCTGATCCTGTTGGCATTGTAGGTACCAACCTCGAAGGACGGTTCCTCAATGTGATTGCCAACAGCAAGCTCATCAACAACATCACCACCTGCTTCGACAACACTGACATTGACATTATCGGGTTCAAGGTTTCGGCTCATGAACTGGCAAAGAACGTGCTCACCGAGACCGAGAAACGTTCAGGCTGTGCCCTAATCGATTTCGGGGCTGGAACAACTACCGTTGTGGTGTTCAAGAACAATATCGTCCGTCTGGTCAGCACCATCCCTTTGGGATTCAACAACATTATTCAGGACCTCTGTTCACTCCAGATAGAATACTCTGAGGCTAAGGAACTGCTTATGAAGTATGGCGATGCCGTTCCAGGAGACAATCCTTCCGAAGACGACGAGTCCGAAGGCGATTACGTGACTACCGACGGACGCAACTTTGAGATTGCGAAGATACAATTCATCATCGAAGCACGTCTGACTGAGATTCTCGCGAATGTCCGTACTCAGATCTCACGCTCTGATTATTCCGAGAACCTGTTGGGCGGAATAGTCCTTACAGGCGGTGGAGCCAACCTGAAGAACCTTGAGCGCGCCGTAATGCGCAACACTAATATAGACAAGGTCCGTGTAGCGAGGAAACTCGTCGAACCAATAATCAAGAACAGCACGCTGACGAACCTGTCTCTTGACAAATGCACAACCAATACGGTAGTGTCGCTGCTGCTCTCCGGTACTGACAACTGCGTAAGTGGCGAAATCGGCGATCCGGATATGTTCGTACGTCAGCAGACAGACAACGACATAAGTACCAAGAAAGCCAATGCCACATCCGTTCAGAAGGAAGAAGATGCTGCCTTGGCGACACTCGAGGGCTACAAGGGCAAACTGCGTGAGTTGATTGTGCAGATTCAGGATACAACCGAAGATGTCACGGAACACAAGGCCAACAAACACGTGCGCAATGACGCCAAGGAACTGATAAACGAGTCAAATTCATTACTCGGGGCGGAATACGAACAAGCCACACGCACGCTGATGGGCAAGGATAAGTACAAGCAGTCACTCCGTGAGGCTGAAAGCCTCATTGTCAAGCGTGACGATGAAATAAAGAAACTTGAGGACACTGTCCGTCAGGCAGAGAAGGAGACAGGCATCATCACCAGACTGACTGCTTGGATAGATGATTTGTTAACTGAAAAAGATTAGTACCATGGCAGAGAACAAAGAAGGATTCGTCTATAACTTCAACCAGGTTAAAGACAGTATTATCAAGGTAATAGGTGTCGGTGGCGGTGGATGCAATGCCGTTAACCACATGTATAACGAAGGAATACACGATGTGTCGTTCGTCGTGTGCAATACCGACAACAAGGCTCTAAAGGATTCCCCCGTCCCTAACAAGCTCCAGTTAGGTAGCGAGGGTCTGGGAGCAGGCAACAAGCCGGAATGCGGACGTAAGGCAGCAGAAGACAGCATGAGCGATATTCACCAAATGCTTTCCGACGGCACCAAGATGGTCTTCATCACAGCCGGTATGGGCGGCGGCACCGGAACGGGTGCTGCTCCTGTCATCGCAAAGGTCGCCAAGGAACTCGGCATCCTTACGGTTGGCATAGTGACAATCCCATTCAGGTGGGAAGGAAACAAGAAGATAGACCAGGCCCTCGACGGAGTCGAACTCATCAGCGAGAACGTCGATGCCCTACTCGTCATCAACAACGAACGTCTTCGTGAGATCTATCAGGACCTCTCGGTTCTCAATGCGTTCGCGAAGGCCGATGACACATTGTGCAACGCAGCACGCAGCATAGCTGAGATCATCACCATGCACGGCATCATCAACCTCGACTTCAATGACGTACGCACCGTACTCAAAGACGGAGGCGTGGCTATCATGAGCTCAGGCTACGGCAGAGGCGAATGCAGAATCTCCAAAGCCATCGAGAGCGCCCTCCACTCACCGCTACTCAACAACAACGACATATACCATTCCCGCAAGGTTCTCCTTCATATCTCCTTCTGTGGCGATGAGACATCCGAGAGTGGAAACAACACCCTCATGATGGACGAGATGAACGAAATCAATGACTTCATGGATAAGATGAAGACCATTGAGGACGTAGAGACGAAATGGGGGCTGTCCGTTGACGCGTCACTCGGCGACAGGGTAAAGGTCACTGTGCTTGCCACTGGCTTCGGAGTTCAGAACATCAACACTCCGGAGATGAACAAACGTGTCAGCGAGCGCCTCGAGGTCGATATCCAGCGCGAGGCTGAACGCCGTGAAGAGGCCATGCACCGCCAGGAACGTCGTGAGCAGGTTTACGGACCTGACCGAAAGGGTGGCAGAATCCATCGCATGATCTATAGCTATATCTTCCGTGACTGCGACTTGGACAACGACGATCTTATCAGCATGGTCGAGTCACAACCTACATACAAGCGCAATAAGGAAACCAATAAACTGTTCTCTGAGAAATCGGCAGAGAACGCCTGACCATGCCGGATGCACCAATCATCCAAATGATTGCAGAGCCGCTTGTGCTGATTCAGTCTCCGACGCTTTCCGTTGAGACCGGGAAATCGAAATAGGTATCGGGAAACGGTTCGTCTTTCAGAGTGAAATGCCACCATTCACTGTCGTATGGCTTGAAGCCGTGGCGAAGCATAACCTCCCGGAGGATCATCCGGTGGCGATACTGCTCCTCGTTGATCGGCTCGTAGGCTCCCACCTCCTGTCCGGGAAGGACGTCAGGATGCGACGCCAGCCCGAAATAGTCGAAAGTGCACCCCATGTCAACCTCCTTCTCCGTCCTCATGTCAAAGAGGGTGAGGTCAACGGTTGAGCCACGGGTGTGGCCGCTTTTCTCTGCGATATACCCACGAGGCACAAGCACCGACTTCTCCAGTTCAGGATAGAAATACTCCTTCATCCTCACGTCAGCCGTATCTCCAGCCCATTGCATGAAGTAATCCACCGCACGTTGGGGACGATAGGCGTCGAAGATCTTGAGACGATAGCCTTGCCCTATCAGGTCATCGCTGACCTCCCTGAGCGAGTCGGCTGCCTGACGGCTGAGAATCGCCACCGGCTCCTCATAGCCTGGTATGCGGTCGCCGATGAAATTGTAGGTGCTGTAGTAGCGGATTTCCAGAATCGCATCAGGAATGTGTTCTGCTATCAGGACGAACTGCGAGCTGTCCATCTCAGGGGAAACCTGCCTGCCGTTGTTGGAGCAGGCAATCGTAAACATCGAAATCGCGAATGCCGCAATCAGGTTCATGTGATAGTTTCTTTTCATTGTCTGTCGGGTTCTGATGCCCAGTAGGCATTCTATGAGTATATTTCCTGTGATTTCCGGGTTAACTGTCTATGGGGGTTGCAGGCATATGTCAGGAGCCGTGGCAAACTGACGAGAGCAGTTTCCTCAGTGCCGATACTGATGCCTCGTCGGTCTCAGGATGGGTGGTCTGCGTGGAGGAACGGAACGAGCCGTGTATTTCCGTCGCTCCTGTCTCTCTGAGGATGTGCAGGGCATTTCGTGGGTTGACTCCACTGCCTGGCATGATGATGATGCGCCCGGCCGATTGACGCACAAGTCGCCCCAGTACTGGTATTCCCTCCTCCGCCGTTGAGGCCTGACCTGATGTGAGCAGGCGGTCACAACCAAGGGAGATAATCTGTTCAAGCGCCTCATAAGGTCTTCTACATACGTCGAATGCCCTATGGAAGGTGATTGACATTCCTCTGGCGGCGTCGGCGAGGCGTCGGCAGACAGGCAGGTCGATTTCGCCGTCGGCAGTCAATGCTCCAATGACCACTCCGTCAGCGCCGAGTTGTCTGGCATTGAGAATGTCGAGCTCCATGGTGCGTACTTCCGGAATGGAATAGACGAAATCCCCGGAACGTGGACGTATGAGCACATGCACCTTCAGACCCTCGCATTCCTTAGCCATCCTTATCATGCCAGCAGAAGGAGTCAGCCCGCCTTCGCTGAGTGCGGAACAGAGCTCGACTCTGTCTGCCCCGCCACGATGGGCGGCGAGGACGCTTCCGATGGTCCCAGCACAGACTTCTATCATTTCGTCGTCAGTTTGAGTATGTAGTCAGTTCCCGACGGCACCTCAGGCAGCGTGAGAAGCACTCCTGCCTTGGTTCTCCTCACCCTGACAGGACGGCCGTCAGCGAGCACCTTGGCCTCCTTCACCTTGCATGTGATGGGCAGGAGCAGCGTGTTTTCCTTCAAGTCGAGGATATGTACGTAGAGGTCATTGCCTTTCCTCGTTGTCACGCCCCACGGCTGTGCGCCTACGTCTCCTGCCATAGTGCCATATATGCTCTCTCCGTATTGCCTGAGCCAGTCACCTATTTCCCTCAGCCGTGAGAGTGCGGTGGCAGGTAGTTCGCCGCTTGGTTGAGGACCTATGTTGAGAAGGAGGTTGGCGCCTTTGCCGGAAGTGCGGACAAGCAGGCGTATCAGTTCGCTGGCCGTCTTGTAGTTCTGGTCTGTGATCTTATAGCCCCACATGCCGTTCATCGTCTGGCACGTCTCAAGAGGCAGGCGGCTGATGCTGACACCTTCGGAGTACCCGGCCTTGTTCTCTCCGGGAACATCACGCTCGAATATCTGTATGTCCTCCCCGGGATGGATCTCAACGTGATGGTTGTTGCCGACAAGGCATGATGGCTGAAGTCTGTGTATAAGCTCGTACTGAGGTCCCAACTGCCAGTCGAACGGTACGGAGTCGTGGTCATGGTCCCAGAACCCGTCGAACCATATGGCGCCTATCCTGCCATATTGGGTGAGAAGCTCGGTAAGCTGGTTGTTCATGAACCGATAGTACTTAGGCCAGTCCGCCTTGGTGGAATCACGGTGAGTGCCGTGGCCGGTGCGACCCCAAGGGTAATCCTCACGGGTCCAGTCGAGATGGGAATAATAGAAGTTGATCATTATGCCCTGACGATGGCATTCGTCGGCAAGTTCCTTGAGTATGTCACGACGGAAAGGGGTTGACTTGACTATGTTGTAGTCCGACTGTGCCGTGTTCCACATCGAGAACCCGTCGTGATGGCGCGACGTGATGGTGATGTACTTCGCGCCCGCATCCTTGATGGCCGTCACCCATGCCTTGGCGTCGAACAAGGCAGGATAGAATCCGGCAGCGGCCTTGGCATACTCCTTGTGGTCAAGGCCGGCATTATGGAGATACCATTCACCCTGGCCGAACATGCTGTAGATGCCCCAATGGAGGAAAATGCCGAACTTCATGTCCGAGAACTCCCTACGGGCTTTTAGATTCTCATCGGTGGGAACATAGTCCTGAGCCGCCGCATTCAGTGGGAGGAGAATGCAAAACAGAACGATTGATAATCTTGATTTCATAGCGATTGCAAATATAGAGATTATTATTCTATCCACCAAAAGAATTGACAAGTTTCCACACCTTCTCGCCGTAAGAAGGCAAAACCCGCGCATGCCGATCATCCGAAGACGTGGCATCAGACTGCCATGCCCTGAACGACCCATAATGCCTGTGCGTTCGAATGACTCATCGTCACGCGACAGCGAAGTTAGCACAATCGCACGAAATAACCGAAAATACCGGATGAAATCATGCTTTTGTTACTAACAGCCATATACCACCCATTACTAACAGCCATATACCACCTGTTACTAACAGCCATATACCACCTGTTACTAA
>JAKSJE010000015.1 GCA_024398405.1 Bacteroidaceae bacterium | reverse complement strand
AGGCAATTATTTCCTAACAGCAAAGGATTTTGGCGGATATTCGCAGAAAAGACTTGTGGCGATATGGGAGAATGACTCTATCACTAAGACTTCGGGTGAGTTAAGGGGTGTTCTATAAATTCCACGCAAATGAAAGATTGACATGAGCTATGTGTGTTATTGCTATTTTGACTAATTAGAACACCCCTTGAAAAATTCGCCGTTTTTAGAAAAGAGGCCTGACAATGTGTCATAATAAACTTTTCGCCGCTTTTGGATTTGTTTAGGGCAGATGGCTCTTGCACAACAATCTGCTCGAAACGAATCCAAAAGCGCTGAAAAGAACCATGTCACACATAGTTGTGAATTTACTATTCATTCGGGAATTTATAGAACGCCCCTTGATAGAACCCATCTTCACATTCCACCACTCACCCTTGTTTTATTCCTTATTCACAATTGTCAATTCAATCCGATGGTCTGCGTATACGACAGCTTCGCTTAGGCCTGTCACATTCGATAAATGTGAGACCTGAGGCCATGAGCAATCTCAAAACCCAACCAGTCTTCATGATGCTGTTGATCAATCTGGGCTAAACATACACTAAAGCACGCAAATTTACGAAAAAAAAAAGATAGCAACAAATGTTTTCGCCAAAACAACCTGCTTTTTAGTTATTGAGAGAGTCAAGCAGCTTGAGAATCCTGATTTCGAGCGAAGTGAGTTGAAGCCAGAAGTCCGTGGTCTGCAATTCATTAGCCGTGACAGATGCCTCACGAATCCGCTTGTCAGTCGGCTGGACATAAACAACGTCGTTGTTCTGGAGATAGAACGCCGGTGACTTGATGACCTCGTCCAGCGAACGAATATCCATCTGGAAGGCGTTATCCACGCCTTCGATGTTGCGGACAACCGTGATATTGTCGCGTCTGCCATTGAGAGTCAAGTCCCCACCCATCGAAAGAGCCTCGAGTATGGTCAGGTTGTCGCGATCGACTGCGAAGCGTCCGGGTCGGTTGACTTCGCCTATGATTGTGATATGATTATTCAGATGTGTGGCAGCCACAGCGACATCCTCGCCATATCCACAAGCGGTGATTCTCCGCCTCACCAGCTGTTCGATTTGCGCTCTGGTCTGTCCGGCGGCTCTGACAGAGCCAACCACCGGCAGGTCGAGGTCTCCATTGGAGTCGATGACGAAGTAGTTGTACCGAGGATCGGTGTTAGTACCCGATTCACTGAAATAAAACAGGGATGTTATTTCTGGGTGGTTATTGACGCAGACCATGAACTGCAACTGGTCTCCTGGCATGAGGACAATGCTCCGCATGACGGGCGCATCGGTTCCGCTGACCAGTTCCGCATCCTTGAAGTAAGATATCTTCCTGGACGGGGCACAGGAGCAGAACAGTGTGAGACACAGAAGGCAAGGAAGCAGTTTCTTCATCAGTCGTCAGTCATTCGTGTTGACATAACATGGGTTCGTGGTTTTGTACTCAGGAACAAAAGACTGCATGAGGCGTACGAGTTCGACTGCAGTCGCCGAGAAAGAAGCCTCATACAACTGTCGCTCCATTTCTGCCGCCGTCTTGAAGTCGTATCTCCTGACGTCGGCGATGAATATCTTGGAGTTGGTTGTCGATTTGACTTTCTCCTTGTCCGAGAGGACTTCCTCGTACAGTTTCTCGCCATCGCGCAGCCCTGTGAACTCAATCTTCACATCCTTTGCCCCCGAGAGCAGTATCATCCGTTTGGCAAGTTCGACGATACGCACAGGTTTCCCCATGTCGAATACGAATATCTCGCCGCCATGACCTATGACGGCAGCCTCCAGTACGAGTTTGCATGCCTCTGGTATGAGCATGAAATAGCGGATGATGTCAGGGTGAGTGACCGTGATAGGCCCTCCGTTCCTGATCTGCTCACGGAAAATAGGGATTACGGAGCCGCTCGACCCGAGCACGTTTCCGAAGCGCGTGGTGACGAACTGTGTCACTCCTTTCACGTTGCCCTCGGCGATCTCACAACTCAGCGACTGGCAGTATATCTCGCACAACCGTTTCGAGCACCCCATGACATTGGTAGGATTGACGGCTTTGTCGGTCGAGACCAAGACGAACTTACTGCATCCATACTTGACCGCGAGGTCAGCGATGACGCGAGTCCCGCGGATGTTGTTCTGCACCGCTACCGCCGGATTGTCCTCCATCATGGGAACATGCTTGTATGCTGCCGCATGGAACACATACTCAGGACGACACCTGTCGAAGAGCCGTTCCATAAACGATTCGTTGGTGATTGAAGCCACAATGGTCTCCGCCTTCAGTCCGGGCTGTCGCGAGACCCAGAGACGCATATCGTGCATAGGAGTCTCCGCCTGATCGACGAGAACGAGATTCCGTGGCGAGAATCCGGCTATCTGCCTGACGAGTTCGCAGCCTATCGAGCCCGCCGCACCGGTGATGAGTATTGTCTTGTCAGCCAGTTGTCCGGCTATGGCGTTCATGTCAATCTGTATCTCGTCACGAGGCAGCAGATCCTCGATTTCCACCTGATGGAAATGCTGACGATGGAGTTTTGATTTCCCATCCCATTTCTGTGCGTCAGGCATCACGTATATCCTGACTCCGGCTTTGGTCAGACCGTCGATAAGCTCCGTCTGCTCACGGAACACATCGACCATGAGCGGCGACACGGCAAACACGGTAGCGCCCGCCGCCCGCATGTTGGACAACAAGTCCGCATCATCCTGATAGACCGGCGAACTGAGGAGATACTTGGCCGAGGTCTCTCCACGAGGACATACGAACCCCACAACCGAGCATCTCAGTGTCTCGGAACTCATGATGGCATTGGCAAGCGACACCGCACCTTCCCTGACTCCATAGATAAAGGCTTTCTCTATCATCAGAGTGCTTTGGTAAGTCTCGAAGAGGTTTTTCACTAACACACGCGCAGCCCACATCAGTATCGTGGAAATGACGAAGAGTGACGAGAAGAAAGGTATGTAGTACAATTCTCCCGAAAGCGGCACCGTGTCGTACGGTGGTGAGACGAGCAAGACAAAGAGCACATGAGCCACGACTACGGCACAGACATTCGACAGTCCGACCTTATGCAAGTCAGAGAAAGTGCTGAATCTCAGGATGCCTGAATACGTATGGAACAGTCTGAAGAAGAAGATGAAGATGACTACCGCTATCAGCAGGTTGAGCGTCAGGCCCCAGAAATGGCCGGCGAATATGTTGCCGCCGAACTGCAGATAGGCCGAGAAGTAGCCCGCTACGACTATGACAAGACAGTCGAACAGCAGGACGCACCAATAGGGAAGCGACTTGGAAGTGAAATACCAATTTGAGAGTTTAGATATGAAGTTCATGCCCTTATCGTTCTGCCCTCATCGGATTGGTTAGGAAATCATCGTAGGCAAGCCTGACACCCTCCTCCAGTTCTGTCTTATAAGTCCATCCAAGCGCCTTTGCCTTGGACACGTCAAGCAGTTTCCGAGGTGTCCCGTTAGGGCGAGAACTGTCCCAGAGAATCTCGCCATCATAGCCGACGACACGTGCGACAAGTTCTGTGAGCGCCTTGATGGTCAGTTCTTTGCCGGTGCCTGCATTAACCGTCTCGTCGCCACTGTAATGGTTCATCAGGAACACACAGAGATTCGCGAGGTCGTCAACATACAGGAACTCACGCAACGGCGTTCCGTCGCCCCAGCAAGTCACTGACGTAAGCCCCCGCACCTTGGCCTCGTGGAACCGGCGTATCAGAGCCGGAAGCACGTGTGAATGCTCCGGGTGGTAGTTGTCGTTGGGACCATAGAGGTTCGTCGGCATCACGGATATGTAGTCGGTGCCGTACTGACGGTTGAGAAACTCACAGTACTTCAGACCTGATATCTTGGCAAGCGCGTATGCCTCATTGGTCTTCTCAAGTTCAGAGGTCAGGAGGCATGACTCGGGCATGGGCTGCGGAGCCATACGGGGATATATGCACGAAGAGCCCAGGAACTCAAGTTTGCGGCATCCGTTGCGCCAGGCGGAATGGATGACGTTCATCTCGAGCATCATGTTCTCATACATGAAGTCCGCGAGCGCCGACTGGTTCGCCATGATGCCCCCCACCTTAGCCGCCGCAAGGAACACATACTCGGGACGCTCTTCCTTGAAGAACGCCTCGACCTCAGCCTGACTGGTCAGGTCGAGTTCGGAATGGGTGCGTGTGACAATGTTGTCATATCCCTGGCGTCGGAGCTCACGCACTATGGCAGAGCCCACCATGCCACGATGACCAGCAACATATATCTTGGATGACTCTTGCATCATACAATCTCAACATCACTTACGAAACGCGAATTTAGCGTTTTTTTATGAATCAAGCAAATATAACATGAAAATAATCCCCTATCGGCACCCGGACGGTCATGCGCTCATGTTCGGTGCAGGGCGAGTGTGGTCGCCGTCCAGTCAGAAACCTACGGCGACGCACCATCGTCACCCTCCCGTACAGACAACGTCCAGGCGCCGCACAGCGAGCGGACGGACACGGCGCAGACAAAACTCAGCCGCGTCGGAGACTTCGCATAACGAGACCTGGGAGAGCGCATGACGAGGCCATGCGTTCCATACATTTGAACCAAGCCTTTTCTGACTGTCATGCAGGCGATGACGGCGCATGTGCATTTTTCCGTGGACTCTCCAAATCCAAGAAGACCCGGTAATAACGCTCAGCAATGTCAGCCGTCCACTCGGCTGCGGATGTCCGTTGACGGTTTTTGTGTCAAAGAACGCCCGGACTGCTGAGAAAACCACCCAAGACTGCGCTTAAAACCGCCAGAGACTGCGGTTAAGACTACCAGAGACTGCGCTTAAGACTATCAGAGACTGCGGTTAACATTACCCACTTGTTAGTAACAGGTATATACCACCTGTTAGTAACAACTATATACCACCTGTTACTAACAGCGCATACCTCCTGTTACTAACAGCGCATACCTCCTGTTACTAACAGCGCATACCTCCTGTTAGTAACAGCGCATACCACCTGTTAGTAACAGGTATATACCACTTGTTAGTAACAGAAACATAGTTTTGTCCGTAGTCGTGGATAATGTCATGCGCACCCTTGCGATGTCTCGTGCGGTGTATCGCCAAATGGTGTGCGGTGTGTCAAGTCCTGGCGACCGTCGGAGATGGTTTGTCTGACAATGATGCCGCGAAGGTAATCGTTTATGGTGGGTTCCATGAATTCATTTCCATGAGAAGAGCCATGCAATCCATAATTGTGAATCTATTATTCGGTCGGTGAGTTTATAGGCTCCACCTTATGTCCAATCCACCAAGTCCATTCTCCGTTACCCGCCATCTGCCAGGCTGCGAAGTGGGCTATCCACGGAAAAACGCACATGCAGGCGACCTTTCTCTAAATAAAATAAGGAGAGTGAGGGCGTATGTGAAAAAAAAATCGTAAATTTGCAGAGTTTAACGGTCCATGAATCTCCACTGGCCATGGCTGAGGATGCCCACCTGCCTGACGGGGGACTCCATGGATGAAAAGACAACGTATTAAAGTAACAATATAAAAGAAAGACGTATTATGGGAAATTTCAGGGAGCCAGGACGGCTCAATCTGGCAGATGTCAACAAAGAGATCCTCGGTCTGTGGGAGAGCGAAGACGTATTCAGCAGAAGCATGACTGAGCGTGAGGGTTGCCCTTCATTCATATTCTTCGAGGGTCCTCCATCAGCCAATGGCCACCCGGGCATCCATCATGTGATGGCTCGCTCGCTCAAGGACACCTTCTGCCGGTTCAAGACCATGAAGGGCTATCAGGTGAGGAGGAAAGCCGGATGGGACACTCACGGCCTGCCTGTGGAGTTGGGCGTGGAGAAGGAATTAGGCATCACCAAGGAAGACATAGGCAAGAGCATAAGCATAGAGGACTATAACGCGCGATGCAGGAAGAACGTGATGATGTACACCAGCGAGTGGACCGACCTGAGCCAGAAGATGGGCTACTGGGTCGATCTGGAGCATCCGTATATCACCTATGACAACAAATACATCGAGACCTTGTGGTGGTTGCTGAAACGGCTCTACGACAAGAAGATGCTCTACAAGGGCTACACCATACAGCCGTACAGTCCCGCAGCGGGCACAGGACTGAGCAGTCACGAACTGAACCAGCCGGGTTGCTACAGAGACGTGAAGGACACCACCTGTACCGCCCTGTTCCCTATCACCCCGAGGTTAGGTGTGAGATACGATGAGTTGAAGGGCGCCTACTTCGCGGCGTGGACCACCACACCGTGGACCCTGCCGTCGAACGTGGCGTTATGCGTGGGGCCTGACATAGACTATGTGCTGCTTGACACCTACAACCCGTACAACGCGGCGAGAATCAGGGTGGTGATGGCGGAGGCGAGAATCAACGCCTACCTGAAGCCAGAAGGTCAGGAAGCCGACATGGACAGCTACAAAGCCGGTGACAAGGTGGTGCCGTGGAGAATACTGAGCCGTTACAAGGGCAAGGATCTCGTGGGCACTCCATACAGGCAGCTGCTTGGATGGGTGAAGCCGATGGCAGCGCGTGAGAGCGCGTTCCGCGTGATTCCCGGCGACTACGTGACGACGGAAGACGGTACCGGCATCGTGCACATCGCGCCTAACTTCGGAGCTGACGACCTGGCGGTGGCTCACAAAGCCGGCATCCAGGGGCTCATCATCCAGACGAGGGAAGGCGAGTTCAGACCGTTGGTATCGCCAATCGGCACACTGTACAGGATGAGGCAGATGGCTCCGGACTTCGTCGAGAAATATGTGGATGTCGATGAGTACAAGAAATTCTCGGGCAAGTACGTAAGGAACGAGTACCTTAAGGAAGGTGACGCTCCGCAGGAAGACCTGAACGTGACAATCTGCATGGACCTCAAGCAGAAAGGACTGGCATGGAAGATAGAGAAGCACGTACACAATTATCCTCACTGCTGGAGGACCGACAAACCAATCCTCTACTATCCGCTTGACTCATGGTTCATCAGGGCGTCAACCGCGAGGAAGAGGATGCAGACCCTGAACGACACCATCCTCTGGAAGCCTGCAAGCACCGGCAGCGGACGATTCGGCAAATGGCTGGAGAATCTCAATGACTGGAACCTGTCCAGGTCGAGGTTCTGGGGCACGCCGCTTCCTATCTGGCGGAACAAGGAGTCGAAGGAGGAGATATGCATCGGCTCCATAGAAGAGCTCTACGACGAGATAGAGAAGTCAGTCAGGATGGGTGTGATGAAGTCGAACCCGCTCAAGGACAAGGGATTCGTGCCGGGAGACATGACTCAGGAGAACTATGACAAGATTGACCTGCACAGGCCTTACGTCGATGACATCGTGCTGGTATCGGCTCGCGGCTTCGAGATGCGAAGGGAGCCAGACCTCATAGACGTATGGTTCGACTCAGGCAGCATGCCTTACGCACAGATACACTACCCGTTCGAGAACAAGGAACTCATCGACGGCGGCGGCGCATACCCAGCCGACTTCATAGCAGAAGGCGTGGACCAGACACGAGGCTGGTTCTACACCTTGCACGCCATCGCCACCATGGTCTTCGACAGCGTGGCATACAAAGCCGTGATAAGCAACGGTCTCGTACTTGACAAGAACGGCCTGAAGATGTCGAAAAGACTTGGCAACGGAGTCAATCCGTTCGATTGCATAGAGAAACACGGAGCCGACGCCGTGAGATGGTACATGCTGACCAACTCACAGCCATGGGACAACCTCCGGTTCGACGAGGAAGGCGTGGCTGAGGTGAGCCGCTCATTCTTCGGGAAACTGTTCCAGACCTACAGTTTCCTCGCTCTTTACGCGAACGTGGACAACTTCACAGGCAAGGAGGCACAGGTGAGCTATGACAAGAGGCCAGAGATTGACCGATGGGTGCTCAGCGAACTGAACACTCTCGTGAAGGAGGTGGAAGACAGCCTCGACAACTACGAGCCGACAAAAGCAGGCAGGCTGATACAAACGTTCGTGGTGGACAACCTGAGCAACTGGTACGTGAGACTGAACAGGAAACGCTTCTGGGGCGGCGACATGAACGACGACAAGCTGAGTGCATACCAGACCCTATACACCTGTCTCGACACACTGGCCCGCCTCATCGCTCCGTTCGCTCCGTTCTTCGCCGACAGACTATGGAGAGACCTACACGGAGATGGCGCACAGTCTGTACACTTGGCCAAGTTCCCTGAATACGACGAAAACATCATAGACAACGAACTGGAGGAAAGCATGGAACTGGCTCAGAAGGTGACGTCAATGGTTCTGTCGCTGAGGAAGAAGGAGCAAATCATCGTACGTCAGCCACTGCAGTACATAAGCATCCCTGTGTCAGACAACAGCACGAAGGTACGTCTTGATAAAATGAGGCAGCTCATCCTTGACGAAGTCAACGTGAAGGAGATGCAGTTCGTGGAGGGTGAGGGAATGCTGGTGAAGAAGGTGAAGTGCAACTTCAGGGTGATGGGCAAGAAATTCGGCAAACTGATGAAGAGCGTGGCGGACAGAGTCAGCCAGATGACCCAGGAGGAGATAGGACAGATGGAGCATGACGGTTTCATCGGCCTGACAATCGAGGGCGAGGAAAGGAGGATAGAACTCGCCGACGTGGAAATCATCAGCGAGGACATCCCCGGATGGAGCGTAGCCGTAGAAGGCAACATCACGGTGGCACTTGACATCGAGATAACGCCTGAACTCAAGAACGAGGGCATAGCCCGGGAAATCGTGAAGAGAGTACAGGCCATCAGAAAGGAAAGCGGGCTCGAGATCACCGACCGCATAAAACTGACCATCACCGACATGCAACAGATCACTCCGGCGGTAATGAGCTACAGCGAATACATCAAAGGGCAGGTACTGGCTAACGAGATAGAACTGAAGGCCATCGTGGAAGGTGGCAACGAGGTTGACTTCGAGGACTTCAGGGCCGTAATCAAGGTCTGCGTCTCGGAGAAATAGCCGACGGCATGACGACGTGAGGTGGAGTCCGGATATCCGGAGCGAGGCATCGCAAACAGACCCGCGCTCCGGAATACGGACGACAGAGACAACTGATTTTGGGCATTCAGCCGAAACTGAAATGAATCGTGTGAAATGGGAAAGACTGAGAGAAGGAATCTATGGATAGCCACTGCGGTGATAGTGCTCGTGGTGGTGACTGATCAGGTCATAAAAATCCTTGTCAAGACGAACATGTGCTTAGGACAGACGATATGGATCACAGACTGGTTCGGGTTGCGTTTCGTGGAGAACAATGGATTTGCGTTCGGAATGGAACTGGGAAGCAAATTCCTACTGACCATATTCCGTATCGTAATGGTGTGCGTTGGCCTGTGGTTTCTGATCAGGGAGATAAGGAGAGCCCGTAAACTTGGATTCCTTGTTTGCCTGGCGTTGATTATAGCCGGAGCCGCTGGCAATATCTTCGACTGCTTGTTCTATGGGCTGATATTCGATGACCCCTACCCTCCTGTAGTCGCACAATACGTGGGATGGGGCAACGGATACAGCGAGTTACTGACGGGCAAGGTGGTGGACATGTTCTACTTCCCTCTGATTGAATGGGACATGCCTACGTGGATGCCATTCTATGGCGGGGAACATTGCGTGTTCTTCTCTCCGATATTCAATTTCGCTGATGCAGCCATCAGCTGCGCTGTGATTGTATTGATTGTTTTCTACCATGAGACCATCAACAGCTGCCTTGAGAATGAGAAAAAGAAGGATGCGGATAAATAGGCTTTTTTACACCTTATTATATACACTGGTACTAATCGCAGCAGGAAGTTGCGAACACAACACCGACGGCGTGCTGTCGCAGGGCAAGATGGTGGATATCCTATACGACTACCATCTGGCTCAGGGAATGGTGAACGGGCTCCCGACTGACTCAGCGCATCTCGTGGAAGCCTACATGAGAGCCGTGTTCGAGAATAACGGAGTGACCGAGGAGGAGTTTGACTCGTCAATGGTCTATTACCATAGGCACAACGAGCAACTGTCAGAGATATACGCCGACATCAAGCGCAGAATGGAGAAGGAGGAAGAGATACTGATAAGGAAAATCGGCAGCAGTGACATGATGGTCTTCACCGAAGGAGGAGACACGGCTGACATCTGGAGCGGAAGACAGCTGTATGTCCTGAGGAACGGGGACCTCGGAAACAAATACACGTTCAGAATCAAGTGCGACTCAAGTTTCCATGTCCATGACAAGTTCATGATGGAGGCCTCGGTCGGTTTCGTGAGGGAGAACATGGATGACCGCGAGTTCTTCGTCACCCTCTGCCTTTCAGTAGGCTATGAGAACGGGAAGACAATCAGCCAGGTGCTGCACTTGAACAGAGACGGCAGACAGAGACTGAACCTTCAGGCCATCGATGACGAGGAAATCAAGAGCATATCAGGCTTCTTCTACTATGAGGGAAAGACCGGCGGAAGGAACATCGGTCTCGTCAAGGACATCAGTTTGTTCAGGATGCATGAGCAGAAGGACACCACAACCACTGACATCACGGAGAAAGACACTGCTGAGGTCGCTGACTCGGTTCAGGCTTCGTCGATAATAATCAAGCGAGACACGGAGATACTCACACCTGAGGAGAAGAGGGAAAGAAGTCTCGACAAACCAGACGGAGCAACGGACAGGAAGGTGGAGATTCTGGAGGAGCCGAAGGTGAGGACACCGAACCGCGACATGAGGAGGAAGAGAAGAACCAGATGAAAAGAATCGCGGCACACTGCATGAACCTGTATGGGGAGACGTTCATCAACCATGTGGTGGAAACAGATGACGAAGGCAGAATCATGAGGCACTACCCCTTGGTGAGTGAGATCGCTATGTGCGAATGGAGAAACAGATATGATCAGCAAAGCAAGGATTAAATACGTCAGGAGTCTGTACCAGAAGAAATTCAGGGACAGGGATGGTGTGTTCATAGCCGAGGGACCGAAAATCATCGCGGAACTGAGCAAAAGCTACGAACTGGTGGAGAGGTATGATGGTGCTGATGGTGACGCGGCATCCATGATGGATGCTCCGCAAGGAGCGCTGGCCATATTCAGGCAGAGAGAAGACGACTGCTCGACTCGACTCGCGAAAGACCGCCTCCACCTGATGCTGGACGATGTCCAGAACCCCGGCAACCTCGGCACGATAGTCAGGCTGGCGGACTGGTTCGGAATCGAAGACATCTGGTGCAGCAACGGATGTGCCGACATATACAACCCCAAGACCGTCCAGGCCACCATGGGCGCTATGGCAAGGGTGAGGGTGAGATATGGCAATCTGGATGAAATACTGGAGAACAGACCGGAAGACATGGATGTGTTCGGAACGTTCCTTGACGGCGATAGCCTGTATGAGACGGAGATGAGTGAGGGGGGAATCATCATAATGGGAAACGAAGGACATGGCATAGGCCACGACCTTGAGAAACACATCACGAGACGGATACGAATCCCGAACTATCCGGAGGGCAGAGAGACAAGCGAGAGTCTGAATGTCGCTATCGCCACTGGTTTGGTCTGCGGAGAGTTCAGACGAAGGTCAGTAACGGAGACCGTGAAGGGAAGATAAGCAGAGCGAAGCGACATGAGTTATCGTACGAGAACAGTTGTGGGCGGTATGGCGGCAGCACTGATGGTGTTGCTGAGTGGTGTCGTGCTTTCCTCATGCAAGGCGGGGAGATACATGGACGAAGGGGAACTGTACCTGAGAAAAAACATATTAGTCTCTGAAGACCCCAAAGCCACGAAGCCACTGCTTTTAGAAGAATACATCAGACAATCACCTAACAAGAACTGGTTCGGAATGAAAGTGCCGCTCGGCATCTACTGCCTGTCGGGGAACGATACGACGAAATGGTTCTCAAGGCTGATGAGGAAGATAGGCGAGAAGCCTGTAGTCTATGACTCCAGGAGAATGGAGCAGACCAAGGAAGACATAAGGCAGGTGATGGTGAATGCCGGGTACATGGATGCGGAGGTTGTCGAGGAGATTGACTCAGACGAGAACAGTGTGACACTGACCTATCGGGTCAGGCCAAACAACAGGTATATAATAAGGTCGGTCAGGAAAGACATAGAAGATCCTGAAATAAGACGGATTATAGAAGAGGAAGACAGCACGAAGTCGCTTATCAGACCAGGAACACCATTCAACATCAACAACATCAGCGAAGAGCGGAACAGGATTTCGTCCATGCTGAGAAGTATCGGCTACTACAGATTCAACAAGGAATTCATAACCTACACGGCAGATACATGTGCGGGGGCGGGGGATGTGGATATCACCGTCAGGATAGGACTGTTCCAGGCAAATAGCAACGCAGAGAAAGAGAACCATCACAAATACATGATCGGGGACGTGAAATACACCACAGTCGATGGTTGGTTCAGGCCATCGGTACTCTTGTCCAACACTCTGCTTCTCCCAGGCAAGTACTTCAACGAGACTGACGAGAAACTGACCTACAGATACTTCACCCGACTGGATGCCGTAAGCTATTCTAACATCACCCTGACAGAGCGTGAAGATTCTGACGTACTGGACTGCAACATCACGGTATATCCAGCAAAACGAATGTCACTCGGTCTTGACATCGAAGGTACGAACACAGCAGGTGACCTTGGTGCAGCAGCCTCGACCACATTCACCCACAGAAATCTGTTCAAAGGCTCTGAGACACTAAACGCCAAGTTGAGAGGTGCCTATGAGGCTATCAGCGGACTTGAGGGTTACGAAGGCGAAAGTTATCTGGAATTCGGAAGTGAAGTCGGACTTGCCTTCCCGGGGTTTCTCCTACCGTACGTAAAGAAATCGTTCGGTGCCATACACGCGGCGAAGTCGGAAGTCTCGGTGCAGTTCAACTTCCAGAACAGACCGGAATTCCACAGGCGAGTCTTTTCCGCGGCATGGAGATACAGATGGAACAGTCTTGACCAAAAGTACCAGCACAAATTCGACTTGTTGGAAGTCAACTATGTCAGGATGCCATGGATATCAAAGACTTTCAAGGAACAGTATCTGGACTCCATCGGCAAGACTAACACCATTCTGAAATACAACTACGAGGACATTCTTATCACGAAGTTGGGCTACTCGTTCACATATAACTCATTAGGCTCGGCAACAATGAAGACTTACGGTAAAAACGCATATACGTTAAGAGCTAACATCGAGACTTCTGGAAACCTGCTCGGCCTTGTCACTCCTTGGCTTCAGACAGACATGAACAGTAACGGACAGAGGACTTTCTTGGGAATTGCGTTCGCACAGTATGTGAAGGGCGACTTTGACTTCGCCAAGAGCATCAGGATAGACAAAAACAACTCCGTTGCCATGCGATTCGCTCTCGGAGTGGCTTATCCATACGGCAACTCCGATATCCTGCCTTTCGAGAAGAGGTACTTCTCTGGTGGTGCGAACAGTGTGAGAGGGTGGTCTGTAAGATCACTGGGTCCAGGTTCCTACAGTGGGGCTGACAGAGACATCAACTTCATCAATCAGTCAGGAGACATCAAACTGGACTTGAGTTTGGAATACAGGGCTTTTCTGTTCTGGAAACTCAACGGGGCTATTTTCCTTGACGGAGGAAACATCTGGACCATCAGGGAATACAAAGATCAGCCTGGTGGTGGGTTCAAGGTTAATAGTTTCCTCAGGGACATCGCTTTTTCGTATGGTCTGGGACTGAGAATGGATCTGGACTTCTTCATCCTACGATTCGACGCCGGCATGAAAGCCATAAATCCCGCATACGAAGGCAGGAATCACTACCCAATCATACACCCTGACCTCAACAGGGATTTCGCCTTTCACTTTGCTGTCGGCCTGCCTTTCTGACACACGACCAGTCAATCAATCATCCATCATCATATCGAGGTGAGATGGGCGTATTTGAGAAGCAGCCGTTTATTACCCACTTCATCGAAATCGACAACAGCCTTGGCATTATCACCGACACCATCGACCTCCTTGATGATTCCGTTCCCAAAACGGTCATGATGTACCCGTTGACCGGAGCTGAAGCCGCAAGACATATCGGTGGGCTGCGGATGAGGCACATGCCCTGCAGAGCGAGCAGACCCGACACGAACAAGATGATGATCCGAATGAGGCTTCATCGGTTTGGATATGAAAGGGCTGGAGGGACGTGAGAACGAAGAGGAAGACGTATTCGAAGACGATGAGGACACCGTCTGGATGAATCGTGAGTCGATATCGTTAATGAACCGGGAAGGTCGGGAGAACTCCATCTGTCCGAAACGATAGCGTTGCATAGCGGAAGTGAGAAAGCAACGGTGCTTCGCGCGTGTGATGGCAACGTAGAACAAACGGCGTTCCTCCTCGAGTTCACGCTGTGAGCTGGAAGCCATCTGATTCGGGAAAAGGTCTTCCTCAAGACCAACCACAAACACAGTATCGAACTCAAGACCCTTTGCAGAGTGAATGGTCATTACCGACACTTTAGGTGAGTCATCCTTCTTATCTGAGTCAATATCGGAGACAAGAGATACCTCTGAGAGATAGTCGCTGAGGTGGATTGCTGAATTCCCCTGTTCAGTACGATCTTCCACAAATTCGGAAAGCCCATTAATCAGTTCCTGGATATTCTGCTGACGTGACAGATTCTCTGGTGTCCGGTCCTGATAGATATCCTGCAGCACCTTGCTCTCCTCAAGAACACGGCGACCAAGCATCAAGGCATCTGACGTATTAACATCATCTATGAAAGACTGTATCATCATGCTGAACCTACTCAGTTTTGACAAAATACCAGCATGAAGGGTCAGGCCATAACTCTGAGGCGATGCGATCACAGTCCAAAGACTGATATTGTTACTTACTGCCGTATCTATGATTCTGCTGACAGTAGTCTGTCCTATCCCACGAGCGGGATAGTTGATAATGCGCTTTATTGCTTCCTCGTCATTAGGATTGACCACCACCCGGAAATAGGCAATCGCATCCTTGATTTCCTTGCGCTGGTAGAAAGAAAGACCGCCGTAAACGCGATATGGTATGTTCTGTTTCCTGAAAGCCTCCTCAAAAACACGGCTCTGAGCGTTGGTCCGGTATAGGATTGCGAAATCAGAATAGTCTGCCTGTCCGTCACAGACAAGCGAATTTATCCTACGAGCCACGTACTCACCTTCCACAATGTCCGACTGGACTTTTGCGTATCGAATCCTCTCTCCCTTGTCAAGTTCAGAGAAAACGTTCTTGAATATCTGTCCACGGTTCTTATGGATAAGACTATTAGCGGCATTGACTATCATCTGGGTGGAGCGATAGTTCTGTTCAAGTTTGAAGATTCTGAGACGTGAATACTGACTGTTGAAATGAAGTATGTTATCAATGTTGGCGCCACGGAAAGAATAGATGCTCTGAGCATCATCACCGACCACGCAAACATTCTGATGATTCCGTGTGAGAAGCCAGACGATACTATGCTGCGCATAATTCGTGTCTTGATACTCATCGACAAGAACATAATGGAAACTGTGCTCATACTTATGAAGAAGATCAGGATTCGAGGAAAGAAGCCGGTATGTAAAGAGTAGGATATCATCGAAGTCCATTGCGTCAGACTGGCGACAACGTGACGCATAGCGACGATATATTTCACGTATCAGAGGAGTGTTGTTAACAGCGTCGGTCGCATAGTCATCATTGCTCTGGTAATAGGACTCGGCATCCTGCAACTGGTTCTTTGCCATACTGATACGAGATGCCACCGCCGATGGTCTATAGGTCTTGTCGTCAAGTCCCATTTCCTTGATGATGGATTTTATCAAGTTCTTGGAATCAGACGCATCGTATATAGTGAAGTTTGACGAGAATCCAATGCGCTCATGCTCAACATGCAGAATGCGGAGGAAGACACTATGGAAGGTACCCATCCAGAGGTGACGTGCCATGTCCTCACCTACGATGGCGGCTATACGCTGTTTCATCTCATCAGCCGCTTTGTTGGTGAATGTCAACGCAAGGATTGACCATGGTTCATAGCCCAATGACAGCAGGTACGCTATCTTGTAGGTCAAGACCCGTGTTTTGCCCGACCCTGCCCCTGCAATGACAAGAGACGGTCCATCGCAATAAAGAACCGCCTCCTTCTGTGCCTGATTGAAACCTTCAAGGAGTTCGTCAGTATTCATTTGATTTTCTTCAGTTCTATAGTTTTTTTAGGCAGTTTGACGTATTTGTTGCCATTAACGGTTTTTATCACGGCATCTGCCTGAGTGAATTGGATGCCTGTAGGAGTAGTTCTGAACGTAATATCTGTTGCATCGTTACCACGATCACAAGTGATACGAGCCACTGCCGTATCATCTGTGATTTTGTCAACACGCAGGATAATCCAGTTGCCGTTAAGTTTTCCGGAAATATAGCCGTAGCATTTCTCCAAGCCCTCAAGTCCGGGCACGTCAATGGAATCCGCATATAGGTTGAGCGTGCAGTCAATCCTCAGCTCCACATTCGTGAACTTGCCCTTGAACGGTTCCTGAGCGGAAAGCGTCATCGTCAGAGCAAGTAAAAGAGCAGTAATGACAACACGCATCTCAGTCATTGACAAACCATTCTTCGATATACCGTCTGAACTCTTCATAGTCATTGATATAGCCATCTTTAAGATACTGGTGAGACGCGAGAACCATGCACACGGCGTCGGATGAGAAATTATCGACACGACACCAGACATTCGGGCCGATATACAGTCCATCGGAAGATTTGTCTAAATGGCAGCAAACAGAAGACTTGCCATCATCGACATACACATCGAACTCGCCAGACAAAGGAAACAGGATTTCCGCACAGACCTTATGAGCATGACCACCGCGGTAGCAGTTCTCAGGTACCTCGGAAATCCAGAACACACGTTCAACAGGGAATGGAAGTTCTGTGTTATCCGTAAAGCAAAGCAGTCCACGCTCATCGGAAACGCAATGAACGGGAATGTTCTTTACTATTGACGGCAGGTAGTTGTTCTTTACTATTCCCATGACACAGACCTTGGAACTGGTAAATTCGCCCAAATTTGTGATCCCGGCGGGATTCAAACCCGCGACCTTCAGAACCGGAATCTGACGCTCTATTCAGCTAAGCTACAGGACCATACGAGGGAGGGAACTGCCCTGACCCTCTATTGTTGTTTATATATTAAGACTCTTCAGGATTTCCGCTGCTGTCTTCTCAGCCTCAGAAGATGCGTTACGATAGTCATCTGCCGTCTTCATCTCTGCCGGAATCTCAAGATAGAACTTAATCTTAGGTTCGGTTCCCGACGGACGTATTGACAGTTTAGTTCCGTCAGAACAAAAATACTGGAGGACATTGCTCGTATCAGGCATCTGAAGCGGTGTGGTATTTCCCAGAGCATCCTTTGACTCAAGTGAACGGAAGTCCTTGTATGTCTGGATAGGAGTCCCAGCGAGTTCCTTCGGAGGGTTATTTCGGAAATTCTCCATCATCTGTTTAATCTCATCAGCACCAGATTTACCCGGCCGGACCACATTAACAGCCTTATTATACAAGAAACCATACTCAAGATAGATATCCATGAGAATCTGATAAAGACTCTTGCCCTTATCTTTTGCCCACGCACATATTTCAGCAATGAGACAACATGCAGAAGGACTATCCTTGTCACGACAGAAATCCTCTGCAAGGAATCCGAAACTTTCTTCGCCACCACCTATATACTTCTTGACACCCTCACTGATTGCTATTTCATGGGCAATCCACTTAAAGCCAGTATAGCAGTCTCGCATCTCAATATGGTATCTGTCCGCGACTTTCTTCACCAGTTCAGTAGTGACAATGGTCTTGACCACGAACTCATCACCATTAATCATCCCTTTGTCAACACGGTTCTTTATAATGTAATACAGAAGGATGAGCATCGTCTGATTACCATTGATGATTGCCCACTCCCCTTTGTCATCAACACAGGCCATAGCGATTCTGTCAGCGTCAGGGTCAGAAGCGATGACTATGTCAGCATTGATTTTCTTTGCAAGACTGACGGCGAGAGTCATAGCCTCTGCATTCTCAGGGTTAGGACTCACCACTGTCGGGAAATTGCCGTCTTTGACCATCTGCTCAGGCACACAGTTGACATTCTCGAATCCCCAAGAACGGAGTGCGCGTGGCACAATCATCATTCCCGCCCCATGAAGCGGAGTGTAAACGATGCCCAGATTCTTCTGACGCTGTATAGCCTCAGGGTCAATGGATAGGGTATGCACAGCTTCAATATACGCCTGATCGACCTCCTCCCCGATTATAGTGACGAAACTACGGTCACCTCCTGTCTTCACATCCTCGTAGCGGCAGTTATTGACTTCGTCGATTATCCCTTTGTCATGAGGAGAAAGCACCTGTGCTCCATCCTCCCAATAGGCCTTGTAACCGTTATACTCACGTGGATTGTGAGACGCCGTGATGTTCACACCGCTCTGACATCCGAGATGACGGATGGCAAACGACACTTCAGGTGTGGGACGCATATCCTCAAAGAGATATACGTATATGCCGTTGGCGGCCATGATGTCAGCGACACGCTCTGCGAAGACATCCGAATTGTTGCGGCAGTCAACGCCGACGACGATACTGATACGCTCACGGTCAGCGAAATTCTTCTTGAGATAGTTGGCTAGACCTTGTGTGGCAGTACCCACCGTATATATATTCATTCGGTTCGTGCCAGGTCCCATGACACCGCGAAGACCACCAGTGCCGAACTCAAGTGTCTGATAGAAACTGTCAACGAGAAGGGACTTATCCTCATCATCCATCATCTTACTGACCGCAGCACGTGTGTCAGCGTCAAAAACAGGATCATTAGCCCACTGGGCAGCGACCTGCATACATTGATTCAACAGTTTTTCGTCCATAATGAGGTTCTTTACACAACTGGACTGCAAAGGTAAGAAAAAGTTTGGATATCACAAAACTTTTTGTCCGGAATCGACAAGCCACTATCAAGGTTTGACGTAACGTTGTCCGGTCTGGTTCTTTATCGCGCGCCACATATCCTCGGAATATCCCGGACGGACTGGCGGTTGGGTATAGCCGTACGGTGTCTTGAGGAAATTGCCTTTTGCGTCAACCTTCTTAACTACCATATCATTGTACTTCACAGCGAGATAAGCAAACAGACGGCTCCAGGCTGACATCATGCGCGCCGCATTGTTCTCATTGACCTGGGCAAGTTGTGATGGGAGTCTCTCTTGTTCCAGCGACTTGAGCGTCGTCTCTATGAGGCGGTATTCGTCGGAGAAGAAATAATCCTCCACCTTGTCCCGTTCCGCCTTGAGGTCTGGGAACTTCATGGAATAGTAGGGATATACGAAGTCCGCGACGACGTTCTGTAGCCAGAAAGCGGAGTTCCAAGAGAATGTGACGTCATCCTGTACCCCTTCGATACGTTTATAACATTGAGGTGCCTCGTCCGCACCACAGTAGAGTGGTATGTATGGAGCCATGTTGGCGTCATCATTCGTCCACCACACGACACCTCCCACCCTGTCAGGAAGCCAGCCGCGCATCTGGCCGATGAAAGAGAAGCCTGTCTGGAAGGTGGATGTCGGACGTTCGTTGAACATTTCCACGCCATCGACATTGACGGTAAGAGGACTCGGACGATAAGGCATGTTGTAAGGGCCGGCTCCGAGGTCATAACGTATGTCAAAAGGTGTATCCTCGAAATGATCGCGCATATCAGCCATGACGTCTCTCACTGACACCTTCTGATCCGGACGTAAATAGAGAGGCATCTCACTATTGATATCCTTGCATGTGATGTAGTCCAAGTACTTCTCCATACCTTTCACGTGGTGATTGAAGAAAGACCAGACCCTGGCATCGCAGATGCGAACGGCGCTGAAATCGTTCGGCGCATAGGCATCGCGGAAGCTGAAGTCCTTGTCCTTGCCAGTGAAATACCCTTTCTGACGTGCGATTTTTATGACGTCCCTGCTATACATGACATTTTCCTTCGGGAAAAGCTGAAGGAAACGTGTGATGCGGCTCTGGTTGGCATGACCACTTATGCAGTCGTCAGGAATTCTTACGGCAACCCATACTGCCCCGTGACCGCCAGGTCCCTTGCCTATCATCTCCATAAGCCAAGCCTCGTTCTTGTCACAGATGGAGAAGGTCTCGCCCTCGCTATAGTATCCATAAGTATCGACCAGACTTGTCATTATATCGATGGCCTCACGCGCTGTCCTGCTTCGTTCGAGTGCTATATATATCAGACTGCCATAGTCGATGATGCCCGTGGAGTCCATGAGTTCCTCACGTCCGCCGAAAGTAGTCTCCGTGACACTCACCTGATGTTCGTTCATCTGCCCCATTACAGTATATGTGACTGAAGCCTGAGGTATCTCGCCAAGATATTTGTTTGTATCCCACTCATATATCTTGCGCATCTCGCCTTTTTGGTGCGTGCTGCCAAGATGATAATAGAGATTGCCGTACATGCCGTAGCTGTCAGCGTTATAGGTCACGATCACACTACCGTCAGCCGATGCGTCCTTACCGACTATGAAGTTGGTGCAGGCAAGTGACTGGATAGAAGTGCACAGTACTAAAAGAGATAGGAAAAACTTGTTCATATTGACTTGTATTTATATGTTGGAGTCAGTAAGACTCCTGTTTATATTATCGTAATGACAACAACCCATGGGCAATCACTCTAAATATCGCCTCAGTGCCTGTCCGGTATAGCTCTGGTCACACCGAGCCACCACCTCTGGCACACCTTCGGCAACAATGCGCCCTCCGTCTTTGCCGCCCTCAGGGCCGAGGTCGATGACATGGTCTGCTGATTTGATGATCTCAAGATTATGCTCAATGATGACAATGGAATGTCCGTGAGTTATCAGCGACTCGAAAGCCGCAAGCAGTTTCTTGATATCATAGAAATGAAGTCCTGTCGTAGGTTCATCGAAAATGAACATGGTTGATGCGTTTCGCTGTGAAGCAGAGTCTTTCGAGAGATAGTACGCCAGTTTCACACGTTGGTTCTCCCCACCCGAGAGTGTCGAGGAGTTCTGACCGAGTTTGAGATATCCCAGTCCTACGTCCTGAAGCGGTCTCATCAATTGGACGATTTTTCTGCACAACCTGGCATTCGGCTCAAAGGCTGAGCCAGCAGACTCACCGAAAAAATCAATAGCCTGATTGATGGTCATATCAAGCAAGTCATGCACGTTCTTGCCGTTGAAACGTACTTCAAGAACGTCATCCTTGAAACGCTTACCATGGCATGACTCACATTCCAGTACGAGATCATTCATGAACTGCATCTCCACTCTAACGACGCCCTCGCCCTTGCATTCCTCACATCGTCCGCCCTCTGCATTAAAAGAGAAGAACAGTGGTGAATAGTTCATTTGCTTTGCCAGTTGCTGACTTGCCATGAGTTTGCGGATTTCGTCCCATGCACCTATGTAAGTGACGGGATTGCTGCGGGTGGAAGTGCCAATTGGGTTCTGGTCAACAAATTCCACCTTTTTAATACTATCCACGTCACCTTCAAAACCAAGGAACTGCCCTGGCCGGTCGCAGACCTCATCGAGATGGCGTTTCAGTCCGCGGTACAGGATGTCACGCACAAGAGTGGATTTTCCGCTGCCACTCACGCCGGTAACCACCGTCATGACGTTAAGAGGAATCTTGACATCAAAGCCTTTAAGGTTGTTCTCCCTCGCACAGCGAATAAGGATATAGTTGTTCCAAGGCCTACGCGAAGCAGGCACCGGAATCATATCGTAATGATTGAGGAAGTCAAGTGTATGCGACAGTTCCCTCGTCTTCATGTTCTTCAGTTCACTGACAGGCGAAGCCAACATGACACGTCCACCCAGACGACCGGCGTCAGGCCCGATGTCTATGAGATAGTCCGCCGCACGCATGATTTCCTCGTCATGTTCCACTACTATGACCGTATTGCCGACATCACGCAGTTCATGAAGCACCTTGATGAGACGCTGAGTGTCACGGCTGTGCATACCTATGCTCGGTTCATCGAGTATATACATAGAGCCCATCAGGCTACTGCCTAAACTCGTCGTCAGATTAATACGCTGGCTCTCACCACCGGAGAGCGTGTTGCTCAGACGGTTCAGCGTGAGATAGGACAGTCCCACATCCATCAGGAAACGCAAACGGCTCCGTATTTCCGTCATCAGTCCTTTAGCTATCACAGAATCATTAGCCGACAGAGTCAGCCCGTCGAAGAAACACACGAGTTCGTCAATCGGCATCTCGACAAGTTCCGTAATGGACTTACCGCCCACTTTGACGTACGACACCTCTTTCTTTAGCCGTTTCCCATGGCAAGTCGGACATAGGGTCTTCCCTCTGTAACGGGCCAGAAGCACTCTGTTCTGAATCTTGTACATGCTTTCCTTGATCATATCAAAGAACCGATCTATGCAGATATTCCCCTTCGCATGCGGGTCAGTGCCGGGAGCGCCATGCCATAACCAGTCCTTTTCCTCCTGAGTCAACTGGAAATAAGGTGTGAAAGAAGGAAAGCCTTTAGGACCATTCCGGAGTATGAACTCATCCTTCCATCGAGCCATCATCTCTCCACGCCAACAGAACACAGCCCCATCATACACGCTCAGTTCCTGATTCGGAATCACAAGACCCTCATCGATACCCATCACCTTTCCGAAACCCTCACATTCAGGGCATGCGCCGACTGGTGAGTTAAACGAGAAGAATTGTTCGGAAGGTTCCTCGAACACCATTCCGTCAGCCTCGAATGCAAGTGAGAAGTCGTGCTTAGTCCTGGGTTCTGTCAAGAACAGGAGCGTGCAGTGTCCATCGCCTTCATAAATTGCAGTCTCACATGAATCAAGGAGATGCGTTATGGTATTCTTGTCATCTCTCGTGACCATACGTGCAATGACCATGTACGTGACTCCGTCAACAGTCTCCGTCCTATTGAGTCCCTGCTGTGAATAGACCTTGAGTTGCTCCGCTTCCGTACGGCCTGCATGGCAGACAAGCGGACAGAGGACCATGAACCGGACGCCATCAGGATACCGTTTCATGCACTGCACAATATCCTCAGGAGTATGTTTCTTCACTTCCTGTCCGCTGACGGGCGAGAAAGTGTGTCCCACCCTTGCAAAAAGCATGCGCAGATAGTCATATATTTCCGTGGTGGTGCCCACCGTGCTTCGTGGATTACGAGCCGTGACCTTCTGTTCTATGGCGATAGCCGGTGGAATGCCTTCAATCGCATCACATTCAGGCTTTGCCATCCTGCCCAGGAACTGGCGCGCGTAGGTGGAGAGCGACTCCACATAACGACGCTGCCCTTCAGCATAGAGTGTATCGAAGGCCAAAGACGATTTGCCGCTACCACTGACACCAGTTATCACCACGAGTTGCCCTCGTGGTATCTCAAGGTCTATATTCTTCAGGTTGTTGACCCTTGCGCCTCTGATTATGATGGAATCCAACGGCATCTACAGCTCAGCCTCCTTCAGACGTTCAGCATTCTCAGCGACTATGAGGTGATCTATACAGTCCTGTATGTCGCCATCCATGAAAGCAGAGAGATTATAGATAGTGTAGTTGATACGGTGGTCAGTGATTCTTCCTTGCGGATAGTTGTATGTACGTATTTTGGCGCTGCGATCACCTGTTGAGACCATGGTCTTCCGCCTTGAAGCGATGTCGTCAATATATTTCTGATGCTCACGGTCGTATATGAACGTGCGGAGTCGAGCCAGAGCTCTTTCCTTGTTCTTAGGCTGGTCACGAGTCTCGGTGCACTCAACGAGTATCTCCTCTTCGATGCCAGTGTTGGGATTCCTCCACATGTAACGCGCACGCACGCCAGACTCCACCTTGTTGACATTCTGGCCTCCGGCACCGCTTGAACGGAACGTATCCCATTTAATCGCACCTTCATTGATTTCCACGTCGAAAGCCTCTGCCTCAGGCAGTACGGCAACCGTTGCGGCACTCGTATGGACACGTCCTTGCGTCTCGGTCACGGGCACCCGCTGCACTCTGTGCACTCCTGACTCGTATTTCATGATACCATACACGCCCTCTCCCATGATATTGCATACTATTTCCTTGTATCCGCCCGACGAACCATCGGAGAAACTGGACACGGCCATCTTCCAGCCCTTGGACTCACAGAACTTGGAATACATCCTGAACAGGTCACCGGCGAAGAGAGCGGCCTCGTCGCCCCCTGTGCCTCCGCGTATTTCCAGAATGACGTTCTTTCCGTCCTCAGGGTCAGCAGGGACAAGTAGCAGTTTGATTTCCTCTTCCAGTTCCGGAAGCCGTTTCTCCGCCGCCGACAATTCCTCACGGGCCATTTCCCTCATGTCGGGATCGTCTTCCGTCTGAATCATCATACGAGCCTCATCCGCATTACGCTGACAGCGGATGTATTCACCGCGGGCATCCATGAGGTTGCCCAGCTCCTTATATTCTTTTGTCAGTTTAACGTAGCGTTTCTGGTCTCCGATGACGTCGGGATCGGTAATCAGCGTAGATACTTCCTCAAACCGGCTCACAAGCCCATCGAGTTTATCGAGAATGTTATTTTCCATCTGAAAAAGGATACTCACTATGAATTATTCCGCAAAATTAGTGCAAAATGGGCAGAATACAAAATAAATCCACGAAAAAAGTCCTCTGTTCATGGTGTTTTATTCCTTTTCTTTTCTTAACTTTGCAACAGCATTGCCCCCTATCCTCGCTATCCGACATCACATCACACCCAGAAACATTAACAAAATACATAGAACACATTCATGCTATCAGTAGAAGAACTAAACGACAAGTTGATTGACCTTGCTTTCGCAGAAGACATCGGCGATGGTGACCACACCACGTTGTGCTGCATTCCTCCAGATGCCGTCAGCGAATCAAAGTTGCTCATCAAGCAGGAAGGAATCTTCGCAGGTGAGAAGATTGCCCAAGAGGTATTTCACAGGTTCGACCCCACGTTGGAAGTCGAGGTGTTTATACACGACGGTGCCCACGTGAGGCCGGGAGATATCGTGATGAGTGTCAAAGGCAAGATACAAAGTCTTCTCCAGACCGAGCGGCTCATGCTCAACATCCTCCAGCGCATGTCCGGTATCGCCACCATGACCAGCAAGTACGTAGAACGCCTTGAAGGCACCGGCACCCGCATCCTCGACACCCGTAAGACCACCCCCGGGATGCGTATGCTTGAGAAGGAGGCTGTCAAGATTGGTGGAGGCACCAACCACAGAATCGGTCTCTTCGACATGATTCTCCTCAAGGACAACCACATAGATTTCGCCGGAGGAATAGAGAATGCCATCAGCCGATGCCACCAGTACCTTAAAGACCACGGCAAGGACTTGAGGATTGAGATTGAGGTCAGGGGGTTCGAGGAATTGCAGCGCGTACTCGATTTCGGCGGAGTTGACAGAATCATGCTCGACAACTTCACGCCTGAGGAGACAAGGCGCGCCGTCGGACTCATCGGCGGGCGTTTCGAGACTGAGTCGTCAGGCGGAATCACCTATGAGACCATTCGCGACTATGCAGAAGCCGGTGTGGATTTCATATCAGTAGGCGCGCTAACCCACTCAGTGAAAGGGTTAGACATGAGCTTCAAGGCCGCCGACTCAAGCAAACTGACTATATGAGGGGGCTTTGAGCACCCAGCGACAATGAATCTTAGACAAACAACGGATACAAGACGATTATGAAAAGACTCATCCTTTCTTCACTGATACTTATGGCTGTGTCCATAAGTTCAGAGGCTCAGGTCTGCAACGACCTGCTGTGCCACAAATGCAAGCTGGAAGCGGCTGTCAACTATCAGTTCAACGCTCTCCGTCTCGGAGAGATAGAACTTCCGACTACCATCGACGGTAAAGCCGTCAACTATAGGTTCTCACCTATCATCGGCAATAACTACAGCGGTGTCAGACTGGAAGGAAACAAACTCATCACATACAGAATGCCGAAGGACACCGTGAAGGTGGCGGGCCGGCTCCACTGCACCATCGACGAGGAGACATTCTACTACACCTTGAAAGTAGCGAAGGATGACGGCATGTACGGCTATCTCTATTGCCACATGGCTGGCAACAGCGAGAACACCATCTATGCCCTCGGCACCAAGGAAGGGAAAGGAGAAGTGTTCCACCCCCTCATCGACAACCAGCCTATCTTCGACCCTGAGAAGATCGCGGGGATAGAAGGCGGTGTGCGCGATGCCTTCATTGCCAGAGGACACAACAACGACTATGTCATGGTCAACACCGACATGAGCAACGCCAAGTCAAGGGTATGGAACAACTACGGCATAGACCTGCTCCATTCCAACGACCTCATCCACTGGACATCCGTCACATTCGACTTCCGCAAGTTCAAAGGCTGGGAGAACGTGAATCGTGTCTGGGCGCCACAAGTCATCTGGGACAAAGACTACGACAACGGGAAGGGCGGCTATTTCATCTACTACTCCATGCTCACGAACCAGAAAGGTGACTACGATAAAATCTACTATTCCTACGCCAACGAAGACTTCACCACCATCACCGAGCCTAAACTCTTCTACGACAAGAACATCTCCGTGATTGACTGCCATATCGACTGGAACGACTGCGACCAGCGCTACCATGTGTTCTACAAGAAAGAGGGAGCAGCCGGAATCGACCGCGGCGTATGGGGCGCCACGTTCGACCGGCTTGGCTCAAGCGACTGGAAAGACATCTTCCATATCACCAACGAAGGGCGCGAGCAGGTCGAGGGGGCAAGCGCATTCAGACTGATCAACGAGAATGTCTGGAAAATCGCCTACATCAAGTATTCCGGCCAGCATGTGTACAGGGTATGCACAGCCAACGCACAGGAAAACGACGTTGACCGCGGCGTGGTGATACGCGAGAATGTCAATCCGCAGCATGGTTCTTTCATGCAGGTGACGAAAGAGGAATACGACCTGCTCGAGACCTGGTCAAGACTCTATCTGATGACACAGGAACTCGCGAAAGACCGCAAGACTGCCAAGAAAGCCAAGAAACTACAGGGTGTACTTGACACGACCTTCAGCGAGAACGCCGTTCCTCAACTGTTGCAGACATACAGCAAGGCTCTGAAAGGGCTCTGACAAGGCGCACAGACTTCAAGGCACACACTACTTGCTCTTTCTCAGACCCATGAGTGACGAGGCGGGACTTAATATTTTTACCATTTCAAATATCAGACACAGATGAGAAGACAACTTTTCTTCGCGGCCACATTGCTTTCAATGGCTGCCACAGCACAGGTCACTGAGGATTTCAAACCTGCATCAACTAATCAGGAGGGTAAGCAATACCCCATGGTCAATTCACAGCGAATGGTGCGCGCCCAGATCTCCGCACCGGAAGCCAACAGCGTCAAGCTTGACATAGGTGGCGTGAAATACGAGATGAAGAAGGACGAGAACGGCGTATGGACCGGTGAGTCAGCACCTCAGGACGAGGGCTTCCACTACTACCAGCTCAACATCGATGGTGCATCCGTACCAGATCCAGGCAGCAAGTACTACTACGGAGCCAGCCGATGGGGAAGCGGAATCGACATCCCGGCAGCAGACGAGGACTTCTACACGGTGAAGAACGTGCCACAAGGTTCTGTCAACGAAGTCTATTATTATTCCTCAGTCACGGAGACCATGCGTCACGGCTACATCTACCTGCCTGCTGAATACTACTCCAACCCTAAGAAGAAATTCCCTGTGCTTTACTTACAGCATGGCATGGGTGAGAACGAGACCGGTTGGTCAGCCCAGGGCAAGACCGGCATCATCATGGACAACCTCATCGCGGCTGGCAAGGCCGTTCCGTTCATCATCTACATGGACAACGGACTGAACGCACGTCCGGCAGGACAGCAGGCGCCTCAAGGTGGATTCGGCGGATTCGGTGGATTCGGCGGCCAGCGTCCACAGGGCCAGCGTCCACAGGGTCAGGGTGCGCCAGGTCAGGGCGGTCCGCGTCGTGGTGGTTTCGGTGGCTTCAATTTCGGAGGTGCCTTCCAGGACGTCCTGCTCAAGGACATCATCCCGATGGTCGAGAAGAACTACCGTGTCATCGCAGACACAGAGCACCGCGCGATGGCTGGTCTCTCGATGGGCGGCATGCAGACCCACTCCATCACACTGGCCAACCCGAAGACATTCGCCTACGTGGGAATGTTCAGCGGCGGCACGTTCAGCGTCGATGAACTCAAGGAAGCCGATGACTTCAAGAAGACCAACAAGGTGCTCTTCATGAGTTGCGGCGGCAAGGAGAGAATGGGAGTTGACAAGGCTGCCCAGGACCTCAAGGAGATTGGCATCAACGCATACTCATACGTCTCTCCTGAGACAGCACACGAATGGCAGACATGGCGTCGTAGCCTCTACCAGTTCGCACAGTTGCTGTTCAAATAGCCAACCGACTCATACCCACATCACAACGCATACACTTCCGTATGCTTTTCAGCGACAATCCCAAGCCAGCCATCACCTCCATGATGGCTGGCTTTTTTCGAGTCAGCCATTATCCTACAAACAACATCCGACGGGACCCCAGGACTTGACACACCGCACGCCATTCGGCAATACTACGCACGAGACATCGCAAGGGTGCGCATGGCATTATCCACGATTACGGACAACACTATACACCTGTTACTAACAAGTGGTATATACCTGTTACTAACAAGTGGTATATACCTGTTACTAACAGGTGGTATATAGTTGTTACTAACAGGTGTGTAGTCTCAAACGCAGTCTATGGTAGTCTCATCCGCAGTCCGGGGAGTCTTTGAATGTACATGCGATGTCATCAGTCCGTCGGCAACTGAGGACAAATGGAGACTTATCTGAGGAACCATTTCATCACAAAAGACGAAATTTACATGAGAAAGTAATGAGTTTATCAATTTTTATTACTATCTTTGCGTGAATTATCATTCATGACATGCAAAACCATACTGACATGCGGACGTTCCGCTTCCTCATCAAGACGATGGACTGTTTCCATATCTTTGGGCATGACCGAGCGTGATGCGGTGTGTCATACGGCAGACGAAAGGCGGCATCATATTTACCAACCTTATAATCAGACAATAACATGACTACTAAAATCATCGAGAACAAAGAGAAGACCGCATTGGTATCATTCTCAGGAGAGTTGGACACAACAGCAGTGAATGACGTCAGGACCACTCTGGAGCCACTGATGAAAGACCCGGGCAAGGAGATCACACTTGACTTCTCTCAGTTGGAGTATATCTCCTCGGCAGGGATGAGGGTGCTATTGGCACTTAACAAGAATGCCACAGCGACGAACGGGAAAGTCATCATCAAGGGAATGCGAGAAGACATCAAGCAGTTGTTCCAGCTGACGGGTTTCGACAGCATCTTCGAGATGACAGAGTAATCCGCCACACTCATCATCCATAGCCAATGGAACGCAAATCATATCTGACCGGCAAGGCGTTCAGGCTGTTCCTCGGAGCCTCCATCCTCACCGCGCTCTCGGCGATGTTAGGAAACATCATCGACGGCGTGATAGTCAGCCATCTGATTGACTACAATGCCATGTCGGCTACGTCGTTGTGCAAACCCATCATACAAGGGAACTACACATTCTACCAGTTGGTAGGACTCGGAGCGAGCATACTTGTGGCGAAGGCGATGGGGCAGGGAGACAGGAGAAGAGTGAACCGGCTGTTCTCGACGACAATCCTCGTCCTTGCGGCATACGGACTCACTGAGTCGATGATCGGCATATTCTCGCCAGAGATTATCGTCAACGCGATATGCAAGAACGAAGCCCTCTATGGATATGCAAGCGAATACTTCATACCGATAATCATCGGTACGCCACTGTTCCTCGGGGTGTATTTCCTCGGAGGATTCACCGCTATCGACGGTTCGCCAAGGCTTGTCTCTCATGCCATGCTGACGGACAACATCCTCCATATCATCATGGACATCGTACTCATACAGTTCCTCTCGTTGGGAGTGATAGGCAGTTCCATCTCCACCGTCATAGGACATGCGACGGCCATCGCTATCATGTCAGCCCATTACGTCAAAGGGAAGTCGCAGTATCGCTTTGAGCTCATCCGCTTCAGTGACATCAGAAGGTGTCTGTCAGAAGCCTGCTCGACGGGACTGCCCTTCGCGGTGGCAAGTGTCTGCCTGACCATATACCTCTACTGCACACAGAACATCATCAGCACCGGCCTCGGCAAGGAGAGCCTGTTCATATTCTCCGTGATGCTCAACATCATGACCATATACAACATGTTCGTTACGGGGGCATGCCAGACGATGCAGCAACTCGCCGCCATCCAGATTGGCTTGGGTGACAACTACGGACACAGGATGACAGTGAACGAAGCATTCAGGTTTCTCAACACCAGCCTCTGCATCGCGTTCGGCGTACTGGCGGTGTTTCCGCAGATTATCGCGAACACCTTCGACTGCCCACCCGAACTGATGGAAGAATGCTGCTACGGAATCAGAATCTACGGTTTCGCCTTCTGGTTATTCTGCATTCTCTACCTGCTCATGGTCAACTACAAACTCCTCAAGTTCTCAGGTCTCGCCAACTTCATCTCGTTCGCTCTGAGCCTGAGCGTGATTCCAGTCATGTGGTTCAACGTGAACTACATGAAAGACTTGGTCTGGTGGAGCAACCTCATCGCCTACCTCATCGTCTTCCTCATCATCCTCATCGTCACGGCCGTCATCCGCAAGCACGACAAGAGCCTGACCCCTGTCATCCTGATACCGCGGGAGAGCAAATTCCCCACCTACGACCAGTCCTTCGGCTACTCCATGGAGTCCATGCATGAGTCATTCAAGGCGCTGAGCCAGTGGCTGAGGGCACAAGACTTAGACGAGCACCTCATATTCAGGATCAGGGTGACAGCAGAGGAACTGATGGCGAATATCACACAGCACAGCCAGCAGAAGAACAAGAACGCATGTGCCGACCTGAGAATAGCCGTCAAGGACGAGGGCGTGACCATGATGCTGAACGATGACGGAATCCCGTTCAACCCCATCGGACCTAAGGATGGACAATACGGACTCATCATCGCAAACGGCGAGGCTAACGACATACAATACAAATACCAGTTCGGTCAGAACATGACGACAGTGACATTCAAGGCTGGTCCTATTGATTCTCCGAATAAATAATAAAGGTGGGTTCTAAAAATTCACCGTTACAATAAAATAAGCATAACAATGGGTTAGAATAAACTTTTCGCCGCTTTTGGCTTTCTTTCGGCATCTTGCTGTTTGTCACTCGGTCACATAGCTCGCTATGCTCCCTCGCTCCGCACAGCAATCTGCTCGAAACAAATCTCAAAATCGTCAGAAATGAATTTATAGAACCCACCTAAACACATACGAAATGAATACATACCCAGTTTCCCAGACTCAAATGGGCATATACGCCGCCACCGTCAACGCACAGGAAGAAGGCAATTACAACATAGACATGCTCTATACCCTTTGCGAAGACGTCGATATAGACAGGCTTGCCCATGCCATCGACCGTGTCATCGAAGCCCATCCATCCGTCAAATGCCGTCTTACGACCGACGAGTCGGGAGACCTCATCTTCGAAGACCACTCTGACGAGCCGTTCCACACGACGATAACCGGCATCGCCAGCATCGATGAGGTCAGCCAGCACCTCGGAGCGGACTTCGACCTCACAAATGACGATAGACTGTTCCGAGTCGAGATATACAGGACACCTGAACGCAACTATCTCTACGTGGACTTCCATCACATCATCTTCGACGGGATGTCATTCGTCACATTCAACAAGGAAGTGGAACTGGCATACAGCGGTCAGGCTGTCGAAGCCGAGGCCATGACGGCTTTCGACCTCACTCTTCGCGACAACGCCGTAAGGGACACTGACGCCTACCAGCAGGCGAAGGACTGGTACCGCTCCGTGTTCTCTGCGGCGTCGGGGATTGACAGTCTTCCGCAAGGAGACGTGAAGGGAAAAGCCGACGAGCATTTCGTGTCGGTGGACATACCAGTCGGTATCACGTCGGATGCAATCACCGACTTCTGCTCCAAGACGAAGGTGAAGGAAAGCATGTTGTTCACGTCGGCTTTCGCATACCTGCTGTCACGCTACAGCGGCAACAAGGAAGTGCTGTTCTCTACCATCTACCACGGGCGGCCGGACAGAGACACACGCAGGACTTTCGCCATGATGGTGAAGACACTGCCTGTCTATACAGACTTCAGCCGGACGGAGAACACGGAAGGACTCATTGACACCATCTCCAACCAACTCCGTCAGAGCAGGATGAACACGTGTTACTCCTTCGGAGAGTTGAACGCCGACCTGGGACTGACCTGCAATATCTGCTTCGCCTACCAAGGCACACTCAACAACTTCCGGCTGTTCCTTGACGGCAAGGAGCAGGAGGCAAGATACCTCAGGAAGCATCACCCGGGCATCAAGCTCAACGTCAAGGTGATTTCCATGGACGGGAAGTACGTTCTGCGCGTGGAGTACCCCACCAACAGATATACGTCCGAGTTCATCAGTGGCCTTTGCCTTTCGTACGGGGAAGTCATAAAGGAGATGATGACAGGAACGGACCTTCGGCACATATCCGTAATGAGCGACACACAACGGGCGGAGGTCAGTGCCCTCCGTCGCACAGCCACCGCCTCCGTTCCATACAAGAGGTTCTTCGAGCCTATTGAGCACTATGCCCAAGTCACTCCTGACGCCACGGCTCTCATAGCATGCGACAGGTCGCTCACCTACCGCCAGTTAGACCAAGAGACCAACCGCATAGCACATCGTCTCGTAAGCAGGGGAGTGGCAGCCGGCGACAGGATTGTGCTTCTCTTGCCACGAACCAGCGATGTCATCTGCTGCATGTTCGGCGTGAGCAAAGCAGGGGCGGCATATATACCTTGCGACCCGGCCTATCCTGCAGATAGAATCAGACTCATCATTGAAGACTCTGGAGCCAAGTACGTAATCACCACAGACGACCATCTCGATGCGTACAAGGACAAGGCCATAGCGGTCAGGGAGTTAGTGGGTTGCATGGGACTGTCCGACATGGAGGACAGTCAGCAGACGCGGAAACGGCCGGATGTCAGCATCTCACCAGACTCGCTCGTATATCTCATCTACACATCCGGCTCGACCGGACGTCCGAAAGGGGTGATGCTACGTCATGAGGCTATATGCAACTATCTCTACGACCATGAGGCAAACAGGCATATCCATGCCCTGACAGAAGAAGGCGTGAGGAACTATCTGTGCATCACGACACTCTCGTTCGATATGTCACTGAAGGAGTTCGGCGGTGCCATCCTTAACGGACTGACCTGTGTGCTTGCCAACGAGGACGAGACGGAGAATCCCATCCTCCTCGCCGACCTGATGAGAAGGAACGACGTGGAGGCCCTCAACGGCACGCCTTCACGACTGCTTGGATACATGGAGATTCCGGAGTTCGAGGAAGCCCTCCACAACTGCAAAGTCATCTTGAGCGGCGGGGAGAGTTACTCACCGGTACTGCTTGACAGACTGCATTCCATCAAAGGACTGCGCATATTCAACACATACGGACCTACGGAAATCACTGTGTCCTCGAACGTAGCGGAACTTACCGACACCAGTCACATCACCGTGGGTCAGCCGCTGCTCAACTACCACGAATGGGTGGTTGACGCTGATGGCAACGAACTCCCGGTTGGTGTCGTGGGCGAGTTGCTCATAGGCGGGATAGGTGTGGCGGCAGGCTACAACAACCTCCCGGACAAGACAGCCGCGGCATTCATCGAGTATGATGGTATGCGTGTGTATAAGTCCGGCGACTACGCGCGTTGGACTCGGGATGGCAAGATTGAGATCCTCGGTCGTATGGACGGACAAATCAAACTGCACGGTCTCCGTATAGAAATAGGTGAGATCGAGTCGTGCATCAATCGGTGCAAGGATATCAAGCAGAGCCTCGTGAAGGTATGCAAGAAGAACGACGACGAGTTCCTCGTTGCCTATTTCACTGCCACCACCCACATCGACACCGATGCGCTCAAGGCTGAGATCAGCCAGACACTCACCCACTACATGGTGCCAAGCGCATTCATGCAACTCGACTCTTTCCCACTCACACCTAACGGGAAGACGGACGTCAGGAACCTGCCGGTGCCTGAGGTAAAGCCGAAGAGCGTGAATCCGGAGACATCAACCGGGCTGCATACGCTCAACATCCTTGAGCGGGAAATAAAGGACATCACAGCGCCAATCCTGAAGACCGACGCCTTCGGCAGCGAAGACAGTCTGGCGCTCTACGGACTGACCTCACTGTCGGCCATCAAGCTCGCGACTCTCATATTCAGGAGATACGGCATACAAATCAAGCCACAGCGACTTGTCAGGGAAGGTTCGCTGCTCATGATAGAGAACGAGATACTCAATGCGCTACTGTCGCCATCCGTGACCCCGCGGACACATGACACCGTGGCTCCGTCGGCTCCAGAGTCGGAGACACCGACGTCCGCTCCACTCACGTTCGCACAGACAGGTGTCTATTACGACATCGTCAAGAACCCCGGGTCAACCGCATACAACATGCCGACTCTCTATTCGTTCCCTGAGGGTGTCACTGCCGACATGATTGTGTCATCACTGAAATCCGTCATTGCGGCTCATCCGATACTCAGCACACATTTCAGCATTGACGGGACGGACGTAGTACAGGTCGATGCCGGGCATTTCGTCCCGGAAGTCAATGTCGTGTCAGTCGGTTCGGAGGAGGAACTCGAACGACTCAAGACAGACTTCATCAAACCGTTCAATCCATCCGCGGGTCCGCTCTACCGCGCGACCGTCGTCATGGCGAAAGGACACCCTTCACCTATCCTCCTGCTTGACACACTTCACCTCGTCATGGACGGAGCGTCGAAAGCCATCTTCAACCGCCAGTTGGCAGAAGCCATCGAAGGCAAGACACCTCAGACCGAGACTTATACGTACTTCAGCCACGCCAACGATGAGAAGGCGTCTGTGGGAAACGATGAATACAAAGAGTCTGAGCGTTTCTTCACCGAACGTCTGAAGACTGTTGACGGAGTGTCAAACATCACAGAGGATGTCACTCCTCAGGAGGGAGACCACCCTACCCTGCTCTTCGCGGACTACCCTGTTGACCATTCAGCGATGGCCAAGGCAGCAAAGGAAATGGGTGTGACACCGGCACAGTTGTTCCTCGCCGCGGCTTTCTACACCGTAAGCCGCTACACCAACACCAAGGATGTATGTCTCTGCACCATATCCAACGGGCGCGGCAACCTGGCAGTCAGCGACACAGTGGGCATGTTCGTCAACACCATAGCCGTCACCTCGCACATCGCCGATGTCACAGTGGCGGATTTCGTCAAGACCACAGCCGACGACTTCGCACGGTCGCTCGACCACGAGAACTATCCTTTCGCACAGGTCGCCGAGAAGTTCGGTCTCGTACCTACCATCTTCTTCCAGTATCAGGTCGGCATCCGTGAGGCACTCACCATCAGCAAGCCTGAGTCGGGAGTCAACGGCGAGATGAGGTTCGGGCATTTCGGTGACTCAAGACCGAAATTCAAGTTCACCATCAGCATCGAGGAGACAGGCATACAGATACAATACGACAGCACGCTCTATTCACCGTCGCTTGCACAAGGGTTCGCGGACTCCATGGGTACGGTGCTCAGCCACATGACCTCCAAGCCTGACGCCATGCTGACGACGGTCTCAATGCTCACACCAGCACAGTCGGAGCTCATCAGTTCCTTCCATGTGACCAAGCGGGCCGAAGTTCCGATACAGCTCTACCACAAACTCTTCGAAGCCAGTGCGGAGGCACATGCCGATTCCCCGGCGCTCGTAGCGCTGAATCCTTTCTCAGGCATATACGACACAATCACCTATGCCCATCTGAACGGATGCATGAACCGCATAGCATGGTCGCTCATCCGACGAGGAGTAAAGCCAGGCGACCGCGTCGCGCTGCTACTGCCACGCACCTCACGGCTCATCATGTCACAGTACGGAGTACTCAAAGCCGGTGGAGCATATATTCCATGCGACCCCAAATATCCGACGGAACGAATCAACCTCATACTTGAGGACTCCGAATCGAAATACATCATCACGACAGCCGACCGCCTCAGCGAGTTCCCCGGCAAGGCGATAGACGTGGAGGAG